>JAGVEP010000025.1 GCA_020058145.1 Phycisphaerae bacterium
CGCCCTCCCCGTCCGCCGGGCCCACCGCGCCCTCCCGGACGTTGCGGACGTTGCGGACGATCTGGGGTCGGCGCAACCGACGGCTGCACTGGCTCGGTGCCTGGCGTGTTTGTCCCGGGACTGTCTGCCATAAGCTTTCGCCCTGCTGGTAAATCAGAACTTCAGACCGGCCTCGCGCGCCGCTTCCGCAAGCGCCTTGACCCGCCCATGGTACTTTCGGCCGCGGCGGTCGAAACACACCTGCGCAATCCCGAGCTGCCTGGCCTTCTCGCCCAGCAACTTGCCGACCACCTTGGCAGCTTTCACGTTGCCGCCGTAGCCGACCAGATCACGCAACTCCTTGGATTCCGTCGATACGGCACACAGCGTTCGGCCGGCCGCATCGTCAATAACCTGGGCGCAGATGTTGCGGAGCGACCGCGAGACCGCGAGCCGGGGGCGATCGGGCTGACCCGTCACCGTCCGGCGGACGCGCCGCTGTCGCCGCGCCAGGCGCCAAGCCTTAATCAACTCATGCTTCATGCACTCTAACCTCACACCGTCAGGAGCTAGCCGGCGCCGCCGCCCGCAAAGACCTTGCCAGCCTTGCGGCGGACTTGCTCACCGGCGTACCGAATGCCCTTGCCCAGATACGGATCGGGCTTGCGCAGCTTGCGAATATCGGCCGCGAATTCACCGACGAGCTGCTTGTCGCAGCCCGTAACCGCAAACTTGGCGGGTTCGGTGTTGCCGCGCGCCGTCGGCACGGCGACCTTGATTTCCAGCCCGGCTGGGATCGGGATCTCGAACTGCGCCACCTTGCCGACGCCGCGGCCCATGTAGCCACAGTTCAAGAGCAGCCGGCCCTTATCGACCTTGGCGCTGTACCCGGTCCCGTAGAGTTCCAGGCCAATCGCGTAGCCGTCGGTCACGCCCTTGACCATGTTGGCGATGAGCGCCCGCGTCAGACCGTGCAGCGCGCGGTTCTGAGGCAGGTCGTCCGGGCGACGGACCACCACCTGGCTGGTCTCGACGGCCGCGGTGATCGGGGCGGGCATGCGCCAATCGAGCTTGCCCTTCGGCCCGGTCACATTCACGGCCTGGCCCAAGATGGCAACCTGGACGGCACCGGGAATCGGAATCGGTTTCTTGCCAATACGCGACATCGAATCACCACACCGTACAGAGGACTTCACCGCCGACGCGCTGCTTGCGGCACTGCCGATCGCTGAGCACGCCACGGTTCGTCGAAACGACCGCAATGCCCAGCCCGTCGCGGACACGCGTCAACTGATCGACGGGCGTGTACACCCGGCGACCGGGGCGGCTCACGCGCTGGACGTCGAGGATCACCTTCTCGCCCTGCGGTCCGTATTTCAGATCCACGTCAATTCTGCCCTGCGGGCCGTCGTCGATCGAAAGGTAGTCGGCGATGTAGCCTTCTTCCTTCAGCACGCGGGCCACGCCCAGGCACACCTTGTTACGTCTGATTCGCACACGCCGCATCCCAATGCGGTTGGCGTTGCGAATCCGCGTGAGCATGTCGGCAATCGGGTCCATAACAGCCATCGTCCGCGTCCCCTACCAACTGGCCTTCCGCACGCCGGGAATCCGACCTTCCAGGGCCAGCTTCCGGAAACAGAGCCGGCAGATCCTGAATTTGCGGTAGACGGCCCGCGCGCGGCCGCACAACTCGCACCGTGTATAAGCCCGCACCTTGTACTTGGGCGGCCGTTTGCACTTAAGTTTCAGCCCGAGTCTGGCCATCGTCCCACTAGCTCCTGAACGGCATGCCCAGCAGCGTCAGCAGCACGCGCGCCTCGCCATCGTTGCGGGCCGTCGTGCAGATCGTGATGTTCATGCCCTGCTGATACGTCACCTTGTCGGGGTTGATCTCCGGGAATACGCCGTATTCCGTGAGCCCCAGCCCATAGTTCCCGCGGCCGTCGAAGCTGCCCGGGTTGAGCCCGCGAAAGTCGCGCACCCGCGGCACCGCCAGCGCGATGAGCCGGTCGAGGAACTCGTACATGCGCTGCCCGCGGAGGGTCACTTTCAGGCCCACATCGTAGCCTGCGCGGAGCTTGAAGTTCGACACGCTCTTGCGCGCCTTGCACACCAAGGGCTTCTGGCCCGTCACCGTCGTCAGGGACAGCTCCGCCTCGGTGAAACGCTTGTTCTCCCGCGCTTTGGTCGTCGATTCCGCTACCGCCTTGCCCAGGCCCATCGAAACGACGACTTTCTCCAGCTTGGGCAGCGCCATCTGGTTGGGGCGGCCCAGTTCCTGCCGGAGCTTGGGCAGCACCTCCTGGCGATATTTTTCCAGCAACCGTACCATTAGGACGCCCTGCCTTTCGCGCGCTGGGCGGCACGTGTCACGTCGCTGAGCACGGCACCGCTGGCCTTGCGGCCCGCGGCCACCCGCCGCTTGTGAGCCTTGCCGACCTTCTCACTGGTAACCTCATACCGCACGCGGCACGGCCGATCGGTCTTGGGGTCCAGCAGCATCACGTTCGATAGATGAATCGGGGCTTCCTTCTGAATCCGGCCACCCTGCGGCGTGCGCTGCGTCTTGCGCACATGGCGATAAACCATGTTGACGCCTTCGACCAGCACCCGCTGCCGCTCGGGGATCACACGCAGCACTTTACCGCGCGCGCCTTTGTGGTCGCCGGTGATCACCACCACCACGTCGTCTTTGCGAATCCGCGCCGCCATGGCTACCAGACCTCCTCCGCCAGCGAGATGATCTTCGCGAAGTTCTTCTCGCGCAGCTCGCGGGCCACTGCCCCGAACACGCGCGTCCCCTTCGGATTATCGTCGTCGTCGATGATCACCGCAGCATTGCTGTCGAACCGCACGTACGTGCCGTCCTTGCGGCGGGTCGGATACTTGGTCCGTACGACTACGCACCGCACTTTGTCACCCTTCTTCAGGTCCGATTGCGGCAGGGCATGGCGGACCGAGGCGATGACGATGTCGCCGACGCCGCCCGTGCTGCGCCGCGGCTTGCCCTGCCGGGCCGAGCGGCCCTTGAGCACCTGGATGCAGCGCAGACTCTTGGCACCGGTGTTGTCGGCGACGTCGAGGTAGGAATATTGGGTGATCACGTCGCGCCCCCCTCGCCGCCGGCACCGCGCCGCACGACGCGCACCAGGCGCCAGCACTTGGTCTTGCTCAGCGGCCGGCACTGGGCGAGTTCAACGACGTCGCCGTTGCGGCACTCGTTCTTCTCGTCGTGTGCGTGCAACACCGTCTGCCGTCGAATGTACTTGCCGTACTTCGGGTGTTGGACCGAGTACTCGACGGTGACCCGGATGGTCTTCTGCCGGGCGGTCGAGGTGACCACGCCGACGCGCTTGCTGCGCCGCCGCCGCGCTGGCCCGGAGTCTGTCGCTGCCTGTGCATGTGCCGTCATGGCTGTCATCCGCTACTAAAGCTTCCGCGCCGGTCGCTACCGCCGTGCCGCCTGGGCGCTGAGGTGCGCCTGGCGCTGTTCTACGTTCTGCTCGCCGCGCTCGTGCAGCACCGTCAGGAGGCGGGCGATGTCCCGCTTGGTCTTGGTGAGCTGCGTCGAGTCCTCGAGCTTCTCCGTTACGGCCTGGGCGCGGAGGTCAAACAAGTGGCGCCGCAGACGTTCGAGTTCGCTGTGCATCTCGTCGATCTTCATCGCTCGGACTGCGTCGATCTTCATCGGCTTTCCCTAGACACTGTGGCGGCGGGCCACGAACCGCGTCTTGACCGGCAGCTTGTGGGCCACCCGCAACAAGGCTTTCTTCGCGATGTCCTCGCCCACGCCGCCGATCTCGTAAATGATCGTGCCCGGCTTGACCATCGCCGCCCAATACTCCGGTTCGCCCTTGCCTTTGCCCATCCGCGTTTCGAGCGGCTTCGTCGAGATCGGGATGTGCGGGAAAATCCGCAGGTACACGCGACCCTCACGTTGGAGGAAGTGCGACGTGGCCACGCGGCCGGCCTCGATTTGCCGGGCGGTCACGCGCCCCATTTCCAACGCCTGCAAGCCGAAATCACCGAACGCAACCGTGTTGCCGCGGCTGGCGTTCCCGCGGATGCGTCCCTTCTGACATTTCCGGTGCTTGACGCGCTTCGGCATCAACATGGCCGGTACTCCTCAGCCTTCCGTCGCGCTCTAGCGACGCATCCGCCGCCGAAAACGATCTTCTGGCGGCCGTTCGACCGGCTGCTCGCCGTACATCCCGCGATAAACCCAGACTTTGATCCCGATCACGCCGACCGTCGTGACCGCGTGGATGATGGCGTAGTCCACGTCGGCCTGCAGCGTCTGGAGCGGAATCGAGCCCAGCATCTGCTTCTCGACGCGCGCCATCTCGGCGTTGCCCAGCCGCCCGGAGCACACGATTTTCACGCCCCGCGCCCCTGCGACCATCGCCGCCTCGCACTTCTGCTTCATCACGCGGCGGAAACTCATCCGCTTCTTGAGCTGCTCGGCGATCGAGGAACCCAGCAGGAAGGCGTCCATGTCGGGATTCTTGATTTCGACGATATTGACCGCGATCCGCCGGTTGACCAGGTCTTCGAGTTCTTCCTTGAGCTTGTCGACTTCCGCCCCTTTCGCGCCGATCACCACGCCCGGCCGGGCGGCGTGCAGAATCACCTTCACCTCGTCGCGCGTCCGCTCGATTTCCACCTTCGAAACACCCGCGAACGGCGGCTGACGATTCAGCTTCTTGTCCACGAAGATGCGGATTCGCTCGTCCTCGACCAGAAAAACGCCGAACGCCGCCTTGGGCGCGTACCAGCGCGACTTCCAGCCTTCGGTGATGCCGACGCGAAAACCGATTGGATTGCACTTCTGACCCATGGCTTAGCCCTTCTCGTCCACGGCAACGACGATGTGGCTCGTGCGCTTGTGAATCGAATGCGCCCGGCCCCGATCCTTGGCCTTGAAGCGCTTGATGATCGGGCCGGAGTCCACCCGCGCCTCCGCCACGTACAACTTGGTCATCGCCGCTTCTTTTTCGTTCGCGTTGGCCATCGCGGATTGCAGCACGCGGCTGACCATCCCGGCGGCGCGCTTGTGCGTGAAGCGCAGCACCTCGACCGCCTTGTCGCAGGGCATCCCGCGGATCAGGTCGGCGAGCAGGCGCACCTTGCGCTCCGAGATGCGTGCGTATCGATGTACCGCCGTCCAGGGCATCGCCTTCAAACTCCTTACGCCACGGGCCGCGACGAGCGCGCCGTATGGGCCCGGAACGTCCGCGTCGGGGCAAACTCACCCAGCTTGTGCCCGACCATGTTCTCAGTCACGTACAGCTTGTGAAACGTCTTGCCGTTGTGGATCTCAAAGTTCTGCCCCACAAACTCGGGGACGATCGTGCACGCGCGGCTCCAGGTCCGCAGCGGCGCGCGATTGCCGGACTCCTTGTTCAACTGGACCCTACGATACAGGACTTCGTCCACGTACGGGCCTTTTTTCAAGCTGCGCGTCATGCACTATCCTCGTGCCGCCTACCACTTCCGACGGAGTTTCGCCTCGCCGTACGATTTCGTGATGCGCCGCCGCAGAATGCGGCGGTTGGAAACCTTGCGCGGGTTCCGCGTGCGGCCACCTTTGGCCAGTTGACCCCACGGGGAACACGGATGCCGCCCGCCGTTGCTGCGGCCCTCGCCGCCACCCAGCGGGTGGGCATGCGGGTTCATGGCCTTGCCACGGACGTGTGGCCGGCGGCCCATGTGCCGCTTGCGGCCCGCCTTGCCAATCGTAACGTTCTGATGATCGAGATTGCCGAGTTGCCCGATCGTCGCCCGGCACTCCACGCGGACCTGCCGCACTTCGCCGGACGGAAGCTGAATCGTAGCCCAATTCGCTTCCCGCGCCAGCAGTTTGGCCTCGCCGCCGGCCGTGCGGACCAGCTTGCCACCCTGCCCGGCGATCATCTCGATATTGTGGATACCCATCCCGATCGGGATCGACGCGAGCGGCATGCAGTTGCCGATCTTCGGCTCGACCTTCTGCCCGCTCTCCACCAGCGCCCCGGCCTTGAGCCCCACGGGCGCCAGGATGTAACGCTTCTCGCCATCCGCGTAGGCCAGCAGCGCGATGTGGCACGTGCGGTTGGGATCATATTGGACTTCGAGCACTTTGGCCGGCTGGTCGTCACAATTGCGCTTGAAGTCGATACGGCGATACTGCCGCTTGTTCCCCCCGCCGCGGTGCCACGCCGTGATCTTGCCGGAGTGGTTCCGGCCGCCGCGGCGCTTCAGCGGCTCGCACAGACCCTTGAACGCACGGTTTTCCAGCGGATACGTAATTTCGTTGTAGTCGTTGACGCTGCTGTTGCGCCGCCCCGCCGACGTTGGTTTGTATATCCGAATACCCATCGCTACTACCTCACCTGCACGCCACAGCGCTAGAACAAGTCAATGTGGCTGTTCTTGTCGACGGTCACCATGGCCTTCTTGGTGTGCCGCGTCCGGCCGGTGCGAAAACGAAACCGCCGCACCTTGCCAGGCCGGTTCGACGTCCGCACGTCGACCACTTTCACGCGGTAGACCTTCTCGATCGCATCCTTGATCTGTGCCTTGTTCGCATCGGGGTGCACCTCGAAGCTGTACGTCGCGCCGTGGTCCGCGGTCGTCGCCTTCGACTGGTGCGTGGTCTTCTCGGTGACCAGCGGGCGGACGATTACGTGATACAGATCCATGCTTCATTACTCCGCGGCCGCGGCCGGGCCCACCAGTTCCTTGAACCGGTCGAACGCCGCGCGTGTGAAAATCAGCTTCTGCCGCGAGAGAATCTGATACGCATTGAGGTCCGCCACATCCGTGATTTCGGTCTTCGGGATGTTGCGGCCGCTCTTGTAGACGTTCAGATCCAGGCCATTGGTCGCCAGCACACAGCCGCGAACCGCTTTCACCGCTTTGAGCAGCTTCGCCAGCGGAGCGGTCTTCGGCACGTCGGCCTTTAACCCGTCCACGATCAGCGTCGCGTCCGCTTGGATCTTTGCCAGCACCGCGTTGTTCCGCGCCAGCCGCCGCATCTTCACCGGCATCGCCTGGCGGAAGTCCCGCGGCCGCTTGGCGAACGCCATCCCGCCGCCGCGCCGCACCGGGCTGCGAACATTACCCATGCGGGCCCGCCCGGTGCCCTTCTGGCGATAGATCTTGCGGGACGAACCTTCCACGTCCGCCCGGCTCTTGGTATGGGCACTGCCCTGCCGCCGGTTGGCGTGGTACATCACGACGGCTTGCTTGAGCAGGGCCGCGTTGACCTCGCCGCCGAGCAGTTCGGCGTCGATGGTCTCATCGCCGATCTTCGTGCCGGACGCGTTGTATACTGGTACGTTTAGCATCGCCGCATTTCCGCTCTAGTCCGCTACGCACGTGTCTTTGATTTCCGCACCAGGACGTAACCGCCGGTCGGGCCCGGAATCGAGCCCTGGATTACGAGCAGGTTGTGTTCGAGGTCCACGCCCAAAAGCGCGAGGCACGGGGCGGTCCGCCGCACGTCGCCCATGTGCCCCCCCATCCGTTTGCCCTTCTTGATCGCCCCGCTGGTCCCGCGGTTCTGGCCACGGCTGCTGATACTGCCCGGGCTGCGGTGCTTGCGCTCGGTGCCGTGCGACGCCGGCATGCCGCCGAAGCCCCAGCGCTTCATCGCACCCTGCGTCCCGCGCCCCTTGGTCGTGCCGATGACGTCCACCCATTTCACCTGCGCGGCCGTAAACGACTCGACCGTGATCGTCTCGCCGATGTTCTTTTCCGGCGGCTCGGCGAGTCGGATTTCCTTCACGTATGCCTTGGGGGTAGCTTGCGCCTTGCGGGCGTGCCCGATGGCCGGGAGCGTCGCACGGTGCGGTTTCACATCGCGGAAGCCGAGCTGGACGGCGTTGTAACCGTCGTCTCCGTCGGCCCGCTTGACTTGCAGCACGACGCACGGGCCGGCCTCCACCAACGTGGCCGACGTGCGCTCGCCGCTCGCGGCGAACACCTGCGTCATACCGACTTTGCGACCGAGAATCGCCGGGTACATACCTCGGCACTCCTGATGGAGGCGGCTCCACGTTCGGTCCCGCCTCGGGTGAAAAACAAACGGCCGACAGGTTGTGCCGACCTATGCCTTAATCTTGACAAATACGCCCGCCGGCACGACCAGACGGTTGAGCGCCTCAACCGTACGCGCCGTCGGCTCGAAGATGTCGATCACGCGCTTATGAGTGCGCATCTCGAACTGCTCGCGGGACTTCTTGTCAATGTGGGGCGAACGCAGCACAGTGAAGCGCTCGATGCGCGTGGGCAGCGGGATCGGGCCGTGTACCTTGGCACTGGTACGTTTCGCCTGATCGACGATCTCCAGTGCGGAAGCGTCCAACGCTCGATGGTCGTACGCTTCCATCCGAATGCGAATCCGCTCGCCCGCCATTAGCTCTACTTCCTGCTGCTCGCGCTCTGTCCACGCCCCAGGAACTCATCCCGGCCCCACGGGCCGAGACACGCTAGGATACAGGCCCTGTTAACCCCGTCAAGGCTCGGGCGCACAAAAAGCGCAAAACGTGGTGCAGCCCAAAACGGTGCTAGCCGCCCCGCGCGGCGAGCCTCCTGTCCGAGCCCCACGCGCCAGCGTGGGGTTTTCCGCGGAGCGCGCTGCGCGGACCCCAGGCTCGCGCCTGAGGC
>JAGVEP010000046.1 GCA_020058145.1 Phycisphaerae bacterium
CCCGGCTGGCGCCGGGGGCTCGGATGGCAAGCTCACCCACGGGAAACTGAATGGTCGCGAAAACGTTTACAGTCCGCCCTACGCGCGGCCTGCGGGCGTGAGGCGATCGGTGTGGTGGTGTAGCCCCTGGGCGATGAGCTCGAACAGCTCCGCGATGTACGTCGTGAGCCGCGGGAGGGGCGGGAACAGGTCGCCCAATTCCTGGCGCAGCCGGCTGTTGTCGTACAGCACGTTCATGTTCAGGAAGGGGAGGTAATTCCGCAGCGTCGCAAAGACCTTGCGCTGCTGGGGCGAGTGGATGAAGCGCCGGTGAATCTCGCGCGTCCACTGGGCCGGCGGAACCAGCCGCAACGGAGTCGGCCGCCCGTAGTACTCGTCCAGCACGCGGGTCATCTCCTCGTAATTCGCCGCACCGTGCTCGCCGGCCGAAATGTGGTAGCAACTGTGCGCCAGTTGCGACTTCCGCAGCAAGCCGATCACGCTGTCAACCACGAACTGCACCGGCACCACGTCGGGTCGGGCGGCCGGGTTGACCGGCACGGCGTCGAGTTTCTGAAGCAGCGGGACAAACCCGAGAATCGCCCGCGCAAAGACGGGGTCCGGGATGCCGGCACTCAGCACAATCGACGGGCGAACCACCAGCACGCGCAGCCCGCTCGAGCGCACCAACTCCTCGGCGACGGCCTTGGACCGCGTGTATTCGTTGTGATGGTCGTTCTCGGGGCGGAAATCGTCCTCGGCGATGCACGTGTTGGCGACCACCCCGCTGACATATGCCGTGCTCAGGCAGACCAGCAGCGGGTGGCGCGCGCAACTCCGCGTGAATTCAATCAAGTTCTCCGCGCCGGCGATGTTCGTCCGGCGGCAATCCGCGGCCCGGATGAACGAGGTCTCCGCGGCGCCGTGGATGATGATGTCGGCGTCGCGCCGGATTTCGTCGCGCGCCGCGGGGCTCAGGCCCAGTTGATTCAAACTGACGTCGCCGGCCACCGCGCAGAGCTGCGTTTGGCTGGGCGCCAGCCGCTGGTCGCCGGAGCGTCCGAGACGGTGACCCAGGCGGCGCGCCGGATCGACGTCGGGCGTAGCGCGGATGAGCGCCCAGACCTTGCCGGTCGGCTGCTTAATTAACGTCCGCACCAGTTCGCCACCGATCAGACCGGTGACACCAGTAACAAAGACGTTCGAAGCTGAATTGAGCACCAAGTGCTCCCTGCCTTAATAGCCCGCTTGCGAGTGAGACCTATGCCGGACCGGGCCGTCGCCACAGGAGGCGAAGCGGGCACGCTGTCTCCGGGGCCACAAGCAACCGCGTATTGTAACGTGCCCGCGGCCGTTGTCGCCCCCCTGACGGCAGAAAACACAGGCGTCGAATTTCCCGCGCGCCGCGAACCCCCGGCTCGCGCCGGGGGCTCCGCTAAGCCTCCGCTCGTGCTTTCGTCCCTCGCCTGCTGCAGGCCCCGACGACCGGCGGCTACTTCGCCCGCGTGTACGTGATCTCCATCGTCTTGAACTCTTTGCCGGCCGGGTCAAGCGAGTAATGCGTGTACACGCACTTGTCGTTCCCGTCCCACTTCGTAACCGTGCGGAACTTCTGGTGCAGATTGCCAGTCATTGGACACGCCGCCTCACCGCCCATCGTGATCGCCTTGGCGGCCTCATCCCATTTGCCGTACGCGACCAGCATCCCGGTGCTCATATTGTCAAACCAGATCGAAACGTACTCCTTCCGCACGTTGTCGTAGCCGTACAGCCCCTGCCCTTTGAACGGCTTGCCTTCCGGACCCTCGGCCGGGCCGGTCACATCCTGCTGAATAAAGCGGCCGTCGAAAATCCACTTCATTTCGCTAGCGCCCTTCGACACCTCGGGCTCAGCTTGCTCCGGACCCATCCACCAGCGGAACTCGTACTCCCACTTGCCGACCATCGGCTCGAGCCGCTTGTGCGCTTCGCCCGGCGTGCCGTACTCCATGCACTTCTTCATCATCTCATCCGTCTCGCCGCCCTGCCCGGGCTGGCCCTTCTCGCCGGACGGCTTCTCACCCTTCGGCGGCTCCGGTTTCTGCGCCTGGTCCGGCTTGGCCGCGTCAGGTTTCTTGGGCTCGGTGCCAGGCTTCTTCTCCTGCGCCTTCGTCAACGCCACGCACAGCATCAGGCTGCACAGACCCACCGCGCCCCGCATCCACATCCGGTTCATTTTCTGCTCTCCGTTGGCCCTTGTTCGGTCCACATTAGCCGCCGACCCGCGCGGCGGTCCACAAAAAAGGTACGGGGAACGTTAGGGGCCACCCGGCGGATTGTCAAGGCGACCGATTCGGCGCCAGCGATTCCGCAGGTCTGGTGCGCGGGTGAGGCGCGTCAGTGGTTTGCGATCTGATCGGGGGTCGGGCAGCTTCGCGAGGCCGTTTGGCCGGGCGACGGGGGCGTACGCCGCGGACGCGCCGCGGGTGGCGCGGTGCTCGTGCGAGAACGTGCTCGTGCGAGAATCCGTTCTCGCACGCATGCCCGCGGGAATCCCTTCCCGCGAATGCCGCACTGCGATAATCTCGCCACGATGAGCAGAAGCAGCGGTACCTGCATGAGAACCCGGTTCGCAAGCACCTCGTCGCGACGCCGGAAGAGGTGCGAGAAGGGATTCTCGCACCAGCACCATCCCGGCCCGGGCAGCGCGAGGTGTGCATGCCGCTGGACGATTTGGAATTCTGAAGCAGACGCGGGAAGGGATTCCCGCCGGACGGGGTGCGAGAAGGGATTCTCGCACCAGCGGTTTTGGAATTCTGATGCAGACGCGGGAAGGGATTCCCGCCGGACGGGGTGCGAGAAGGGATTCTCGCACCAGCACCCCGGGCAGCGCGAGGTGTGCATGCCGCTGGATGTTTTGGAATTCTGATGCAGACGCGGGAAGGGATTCCCGCCGGAGGGGGTGCGAGAAGGGATTCTCGCACCAGCACCATCCCGGCCCGGGCAGCGCGAGGTGTGCATGCCGCTGGACGATTTGGAATTCTGATGCAGACGCGGGAAGGGATTCCCGCCGGAGGGGGTGCGAGAAGGGATTCTCGCACCAGCGGTTTTGGAATTCTGATGCGGACGCGGGAAGGGATTCCCGCCGGACGGGGTGCGAGAAGGGATTCTCGCACCAGCACATGTAGCGCCAGCGAATAGGGTTCTCCCATGCTGGCGATTCTATCGGCGCCGAGTGCTTGCTCGCACGGGTCGCTGCGGACTCCGAGGTGATCTGGGTCCGTGACATTAAGGCGGGGCGGCGGTCGGCTCCGGTGCAGGTAGCTCGGTTTCGAGGTTGAGGCTTTGTGGACGAGGCCGATCATGGCAGCGCGGACGACTCGACAGGCGACTCGGGCCACGTTGGAGCAGGACGCGCCCGAGGAGACGCCGTTGGCCCGCCGGCTGATAGAGGCGCGGTGGGACGGGCATGTGGAGCAGGTGCTTGCCGCGCTGCACACGGAGGCCGAGCGGCTGGGGCCGCCCCAAGACTCGGACGGTCCGGAGCATCCGCGGCGGGTGTTGGCGAACAACGTGGGCTACTTCCAGACGCAGCGAGCGCACCTGGACTATCCGACGTATCGCCGGAAAGGCTGGCCGATCGGATCGGGTGTCACGGCATCCGCTGTCAAACAGTTCAACAAACGAGTGCAGGGAACCGAGCAATTCTGGAGCCTGCCCGGGGTGGAGGCGATTCTGGCGCTACGGGCGCTTTGGCTGTCGCAGGATCAACGTTGGGAGCGCTACTGGAACAGCCGACCGGGCTACGCAAAGGCCGCCTAAAGCATCACGGACCCGCCGCAAGCGGCCCATTGACGCCGCCGAGCCGGGGGGCTACGGTTCCTGTCCAGTGGGAATGACGGCCCGTGTCGCGGCGGATCCGCGGCCCGCGGCCGAACCAGGCGGCAAGAGTGTTTACCCATATGACCAGAATCTGGCTGCTGTCGCTCGTGGGGACAGGCTTCGGTTTGCTCCTCACCGCCTGCGGCGAAGCGCAGGATGCCAACACGCGGAGCAACCGGTCCGTCGGCGGCGTTAAAGAAGGCGCACCGCTCGCGGCCACGGTCTCCGACCCCGGGATTCTCCAGGATGCCGCGTCGTACCAGCCGGCGAAGTTGCCGGCCGGACAGACGGGTGATTTGCCGCGGCCCGCCCGGCCGGTCGCTCCGATCCCGGTGGCCGACCCGGCCAGCGAGGCGCGGGATACGGCGGCGGCCCTGGTCGACGCGCTGAAGGATGGCGAAGTCGAGTTGGCTCTGCGGCTGTTCAATGCGGAACAGGTCAAGCCGCTGCGCGCGCAAGCGGACGTGATTTACGCGACGTTCGAGAAGATTGATCTCTTGCAGCGGCTGCTCGTCGAGAAACTCGATGCGACCCGCGCCGAGCGTTTGCTGGCCGAGCTGCGCGGCGGCGCTGCGGAACCGCAGACCGACCTGCTCGACGCCGAGCACGCGAGCGTGGCGCCGAATCCCGCCCTGGTGCTGTTCGGGGCCGAGAAGACCGCGCCAAACCTGCAGCTCGTGCGGCAGAAGAACGAGTGGAGGTTCCAACTCCAGGCGGAGCTCACGGACGGCGACGTGCAGACGATCAAGGCCTATCACGAGAAGCTGCAGGCGGCGCTCGACCGGCTAATGGCTTGGGTGGACGCGAGCCCGACGGTTGATGAGGCGCAACTCCAGGCGGAGTTGAGCAAAGCCCGCGACGGCCGACCTCTGTCGATCGGTGGGGGCGACGCGGGAGACGATGAGGCGACAAAGGAAGGCCCTGAGAAGAAACCCGGCCAAGGCGGAACGGGACAGCCGGCGCGGGGCCGGAATCCATAGCACGGCGCGCGTGCCCGGTCGTTTGGACCGGCGGGCGGTGGCACACAGCGGAGGTCCGAAGTGGCGCAGCTTGCTGGTCAACAGCTTGAAGCTCTCTTGACCGCTGTGCGGGGGCAGCCTGAGGAAAGCGGGATATTCGCATGAGCGCAACCCCACCGCCACAGCGTCGTCGCATCGCGGAGCTTCAGGCCGGGGAACGGGTCGACGACCAGGTCTTCCGCGTCGCTCAAAAGGACCTGCGCACCACGTCGAACGGCAGCCTGTACATCCACGTCGTACTGGCCGACGCGTCCGGGCAGTTGCTGGGGCGGATGTGGCAGGCAACGCAGGGGATGTACGACTCGATACCCGAAGGCGGGCTGCTGCACTTTCGCGGCCGCGTCGAAAACTACAAGGGGAATCGCCAGTTCATCATCGATGGGCTGCGGGCGGTCGAGCCGGGCACCTGCGACCCGGCGGAATTCCTGCCGCGCACCCGGCACGACGTGGACGCGCTCTGGAATCAGATCAAGGAAACGCTGCGGAGCATCACGAGCCGCGAGTTGCTGCTGCTGGTCGGTAAATTCGTCAACGACGCGAAGTTTGCGACCGATTTCAAGCGTGCCCCGGCCGCGGTGCAAATGCACCATGCCTATGTGGGCGGGCTGGTCGAGCACACGTCCAACCTTTTGCGGCTGGCCGACGCTGTGTGCCCCCTGTACCCCCAGGTGAACCGCGATCTCGTGCTCGCGGGCATCTTCTTGCACGACGCGGGCAAGATCGCCGAGCTGAAGTACGAGACCAACTTCGAGTACAGCAACGAGGGGCAGCTCCTGGGGCATATCGTGCAATGCGTGCTCTGGATTCACCAGCGCTGCCGGGAGATCGAAGCCGAAACCGGCAAACCCTTCCCCGCGACGCTCGAGATGTCGCTCAAGCACCTCGTGCTCGCGCACCACGGCAAATTCGAGTTTGGCAGTCCGCGCTTGCCCGCGACCAGCGAGGCGTTCGTGGTCCACTACCTCGACAACCTGGACGCGAAACTGGCGATGGTCACGGAGGCAATCGCCGGCGACACGGATGCGGCCAGCGACTGGACCGGCTACGTGAAGGCACTCGAAACACGCGTGTTCAAGTTGAAGGCGACGGAGACCCCGGAATAAACCGCGGCAGAGGCTTCCAGCCGCTGGCTTCACCGGCAAGATGTCACCGGCAAGATGCCGGTGCCACATAAATGCCGGTGCCACATAAATGCCGGTGCCACACGGGTTTTTCGTCACAGCGGCAAAGTCTGCGGGCGGGCCACCGACAGTTGCTCCAGGGCGCGCGGGTCCACAACGACACCGAGGCCGTAACCCGGTAGCCGCGGTGCGCGGCCGCCGTAGCGGAAGCGCACCGGCCGCGGGGTGATGTCCTGGCGCAGCAGAAACCGCCCGAACGCCCCCTCGACGAAACGGACGCGCGGACAGGCCTCCAGGAACGCGACGCCGGCGGCGCTCAGCAGGCTGGTTTCGCCGACGAGGCAGCCGAGCTGGACGTCCAGGCCGGCCGCCAGCGCCAGCCCGGCCAGCCGCAGGCTCGGCAGCAGCCCGCCATTCTTGGCGATGCGGATGTTGAACACCCGTACGGCACCCTGTTGGATCAGGCGCCGGCCGTCGTCGAGCGTGAGCAGCGACTCGTCCACGACTAGGTCACAGCGGGTTTGCGCGGCCAGGTCCGTCAGATCGACCTCCAGCGCATCCGGCAGCGGCTGTTCCAGGGCACACACTCCGTAGTGATCCAGAATCCGGGCGGCTGCGATGGCCTCGTCTCGCGACCACCCGCTGTTGGCATCCACGCGGAGGGTCGCGGTCTGTCGCCCGAGTGGTCGCGCGAGCACTTCGCAGGCCCATTTCAGGCGGTCCTGCCAACCCGCGATTGCGACTTTGAGCTTGAAATCACGCAGCCCATAGAGGCGTTGCAGCCGGAGCAGTGTTTTCAGCTTGCCGCGGGTCCGGCCGACGACCATGCCCGAGTACCGCGCGGTGTCGCGGCAGCCGGGCGCACCGAAGCCGGGCAGCCCCAGCCAGCCGGCGACATCGGCGGGCCGGCGGCGGAACACCCGGCAGGCCAAGTCCAGCAAAGCCAGTTCCACCGCGGCCCTGGCGGCTGTCACCACGCGTCCCGCGGCCTGCGCCGGCAGCGCTTCGATGAACTCCAGCGCCTCGGCGAAGGTCTCGGGCCGGAACTCCGCGAGGCAAGGAACAAACAAATGGGCGATGTCCTCGGCTACGGAGTCCGGCGTCTCGCCCGTGACGTACGGCCGGGCCAGCGTCTCGCCATAGCCGACGATATGAGCGTACGGCGCCCCGGCGGAGAGTTCCACGACGACGGGGTCGGCGGTGTCGCGTATCGCCGCCGCGTGCTCGAAACGCACCCGCAACGGAATCGCGAGTCGAAAAACGCGCACTTGGCGTGCCCGCAGCGGGGTGGTCATGTGGCTGACATCAAGGCACGAAGGCACGAAGGCACGGAGGACCGGAGGAAAGCCACCGCGAGCCAATCCGCCCCTTCGTGCCTCCGTGCCTTCGTGCCTTCGTGCCTGCATTTCTTCGTGCCTGCGTGCCTATTATTCATCCGCATACGATTCCCCGTTGTCATCGGCGGATGGTGGCGGGACAGCGGCGCGATCGGGTGACACCGCCCACAAATCCGTGGATTCAATCGCGCGCCGGCCCTGGTCGCTGGACACATACTCGAGCACAGCTTCGACCTGCGGGGCGGGCGGGTCAACGTAGTAAACGTAGATCAGTTTGGCGAGACCGTACCGCTCCGACTCGATTTCCTCGAGCGAGGGCAGGCTGGGCCGGGCTTGCCGCTCCATCCGCAACCCCAGGTAGCGGACGTTCTCGCCGTCGTGGCCAATGGTGGCAAAGCCGAGCGCGGTCGGGTCGGCGGCGACGCGGGCGATGATCTCGGCATCGCCGTCCAACACCTCCCACGTCGGCTCGGCGAACCAGATTTGCGCGAACTGACTCAGCAGCATCCCCGCGCGGGTGCCCTTGGAGAGCCCGTAGACATGGATCGGCCCTTCCCAGTTCGGAACGCTGGGACCGGCCAACTCCTTCCAGTCCCTGATCCGCTTGCGCAGAATCAGCTTCAAATGCTTGGCGAAAATCGCGTCGAGCGGGTTGTCCGGGTGTACGTACAGGGCGTAACCGTAGAACGCGACGCGACGCCCGATGACCTGGCGGTCACCGAATTTCTGAAGTTCACGTGAAGTGAGCGGGCGGTCGGTACAGGCCACGTCGCACTCGCCGCGGGCCAGGTTTTCGAACCCGTGCTGCGACATGTACACCGGCGCAACCTGCTCGACCGTAAACCGCGGCGGCTCGGCGTCGCGGAGCCAGGAATCGACCAATTCAACCGGAATCTGCGCCCCGCTCAGCCGTACGCGCACGCCGGGCGGACCGGGATTGACGCAGCCGGGAAGTCCTGTCGTGAGGAAGACCAAACCGGGCAGCAGAATAAAAGGCCACGAGAAGCGGCGAACCGCGCCGCTGCCGCGTTCCGACGCGCCCACGTGCCCAAGCCCTTTTGCGTTCCCGGGAGCGGCCCGTAAACTAACCCGCCCGTTGTGACGGCGGACGAAGGATGGCGTGCCATGACGACGACCACGATTGCGGAACTCGGTAAGCATGTCGGCCAAACGGTAACGCTCAGCGGCTGGCTCTACAACAGCCGCTCGAGCGGCAAACTCTTGTTTCTCGTCGTCCGCGACGGGACGGGACTCTGCCAGTGTGTGCTGGAGAAGACCGAAGCGACCGCCGTCGCGTTTGACGCCGCGAAGAGACTCGGGCAAGAGTCTTCGCTCAGTGTCAGCGGGACCGTGCGCGCGGACGAGCGCAGCCCCGGTGGTTATGAGCTGGCCGTGACCGACGTGCGCCCCGTGCAAAACGCCTCGGGCTATCCCATCACCCCCAAAGCCCACGGCATCGAATTTCTGATGAAGAATCGCCACCTGTGGTTCCGCTCGCAGCGGCAGTGGGCGATCCTCCGCGTGCGGCACACCGTGGTCGAGGGCATTCGGCAGTATCTCAACGAGCACGGGTTCATTCTGATCGATACCCCGATCTTTGCGCCCGCGGCCGGCGAAGGGGCGCAGACGCTGTTCGCAGTCGATTACTTCGGCGAGCCGGTGTACCTCGCGCAGACCGGGCAGCTCTACGTCGAGGCGGCCATGATGGCTCATCGCAAGGTGTACTGCTTCGGACCGACCTTCCGCGCGGAGAAGAGCAAGACCCGCCGGCACCTGACCGAGTTCTGGATGGTCGAGCCGGAGATGGCGTACGCCGACCTCGACGACGTGGCGGCACTGGCCGAGGACTTCGTGTACTTCGTCGTGCAGAAATGCCTGCGCGAGCGGCGGGGGGAGTTGGAGATGCTCGGTCGCGACCTGGCGAAGCTGGAGGCCGTGCAGAAGCCGTTTTTCCGACTTACCTATTCCGAAGCGGCCGAGACGTTGCGCAGCGCCGAGGTGCAAACGATGCTGCGACTCGATCTCGAACGCGCCCGGGCGCGCGTCGCGGAGTTCACCAAGCTGATCGCGGAGAAGGAAACAGAGAAGGCCGCGCCCGGCATCAAGGAGTGGAAGGCGGACAAGCTCGCGCAGGAGATCATGGACGCCCGCGACGAGCTCGCGGACCAGGAGGAAGCCGTCCGCAACATTCCGCAGCACATGGAGCTGGCCGCCAACTTCGAGTGGGGCGGCGACCTGGGCGGCTCGGACGAGACCATCATCGCCCGGCTGCACGACCGCCCGGTGTTTGTCACGCACTATCCGCGGGTCTGCAAGGCGTTCTACATGAAACGCAGCGCCGCCGACCCGCGCGTCGTCAACAACCTCGACCTGCTGGCCCCCGAGGGTTACGGCGAGATCATCGGCGGCTCGCAGCGTGAGGATGATCTGGCGGTCTTGCTCGAACGGATCCACGAGGACGGCCTGAATGCGGCCGATTACGAGTGGTACCTCGACCTCCGCCGCTACGGCACGGTCCCCCACGGCGGCTTCGGCCTGGGCGTGGAGCGCACCGTGGCGTGGATTTGCGGGCTGAAGCACATCCGCGAGACGATTCCGTATGCGCGGATGATGGGGCGCATTTATCCCTGATGAGTACCGCTGGCCGATGCACCGCCCGATCGACGTCGTCCGTCAGATTAGGTGCAAGCTGGACCCCGACAGCGTAAAATGCACGACACGTGGCCCAGGCTAAGGGCTCGCTCGGATCGTGCATTGAGATCTGGAAACGAACGTGCTTACGAGACTCAGGGTTCAGGGCTTCAAGAACCTCCTAGACGTTGATGTCCGTTTTGGTCCGTTTACCTGCATGGCGGGTCCCAACGGGGCTGGAAAGTCCAACCTCTTTGACGCGATCGCGTTCCTGCATTTCCTGACAAAGCACCCTATTATGGAGGCAGTTCGCCTGCTGCGTGAGACGAAGGGCAGGTCCCCCGAACCGCGGTCCTTGTTCACTAGGTTCGGGAACTACCGTGCTGCGGAGATCCGTTTTACTGCGGACCTGATCGTAGAGCGTGACGTGCTGGACGACTTCGGTGTCCCGGCCCAGTCGTCCGTTACAACGTTGCGGTACTCCGTAGCGTTTCGGCTCGATGCGGGCAACGGCGCCGAGCGCCTGGAACTTACGCACGAGTCACTCGAGCGGATTATCCAACAGGAGGCGCGACGCAGCTTGGGGTTCCCGGCAAATAAGGCGTTCAAGGACTCCTGTATCAAGGGCCGACGCGCCGGAACGCCGTTCGTCTCAACGACGCAAGGCGAGTCAGGCCCTGTCATTCAGGTGCATCAGGAGGGACACGGCGGCAGGAGAGTCCCGGCACCGAAATCGTCTCGCACAACTCTCGGCGGGATGGCCTCAAGTGACTTTCCGACCATCCTCGCCGTACACCGCGAAATGGAATCATGGCGCACGCTTCTGCTAGAACCATCCGCCATGCGCGCCCCCTCACTCTACCAGGATGACCGTATCATCAGCCCGCGAGGAGCAAATCTGCCGGGCGCCATCTACCGTTTGGAGCAGCAGGAGAAGACCCGTGGTACAGCGGTTGCGGAGCTGGCGAACCGCCTATCTAGTCTGATCGACGGCATTCGCGAGCTTCGCATCCGCGATGACACAAGAACCGAGACTCTGACTCTGGAAGTGCAGGGCGTTGACGGCGTGTTCCATCCGGCCCGATCGCTTTCGGATGGAACGCTTCGCTTCCTCGTCCTGGCCACGCTTGCCCTCGATCCGGAGGTCCACGGCATTACCTGCCTCGAGGAGCCGGAGAACGGGATCCACCCGACGAGGATCCCAGCAATCGTGCGACTCTTGCGCGATATCTCGGTGGATACTGATCATCCTGTGGACGAAGACAACCCGCTCCGGCAGATGGTCATCAATACGCATTCGCCCGAGGTGTTTCAGAATTGCGATCCACGTAGCGAACTCGTCTTTATCGATGAGGTCTCAATCACACAGGAGGGGCAAGAGGGCCGGGTGGCGGCAGTCCGAGCGCCTGAGCCGAGTTGGCGCATCGAGTGTAACGATGGAACGATGCCGATGGCGCGTGGGCGCATGGGGGCCTACCTTGGCCAGGCAGCTCCCCGAGAGCAGCGCCAGCTTTGGCTGGATCTGTATTCAAAAAGCAGATGACGGGCCCGGTGCTTCGATATACGCTGGTCGCGGACGGCCCCGGTGATCGTGCGCTTCTGCCGATACTCAACTGGCTGCTTCGTCGACTCGAAGGTGCGCGCCAATGCCCCTTCCGCCCCGAGTTCTTCGATCCGCGCACGCTTGATGATCCGCCATCCCACCTCAGCGCTAAGATCACGCGGGCATTGCAGCTCTTCCCTTGTGATGTTCTCTTCGTGCATAGCGACGCCGAAGGCGGCGCGCAACAAGAGCGCGTGCGCGAGATTGAAGGGGCGCTCCCTCGGAGCCCAGGGCTGCACGTGTGCATCGTGCCCGTTCGAATGACTGAGGCCTGGCTCCTCATCGATCAACGTGCCATAAGGAGTGCTGCCGGCAATCCAAACGGCACGCATCCCCTGGCAATGCCGTCAATCACCGCGATTGAGTCAATCCCAGATCCCAAGCAACAGTTGCGGAGACTGCTGCTGGACGCGACCGCCTTTCGTGGTCGGCGGAAAAGCCAGTTCGAACGCGAGTTGAACTGGCGGATGCAGCGCGTTGCCGAGTTGATCGAGGATTTTCGGCTACTGCGAGAGCTGCCTGCGTTTCAGGAGTTTGAGAATGCGACTCGGGGCGCGGTTGAGAGGTGGGCGCGCGAGGCGGTCAGCGGTGGGGGCAGCAACGGGGGCAGCCTCCTGGCGGACGCAACCTGACTATTCTCCGACTTCGGGGTGACGGACCGGGCGCTGTGCGCCTGCGGCGAGATCATCCGAGCCCGATCGCGACACAAGCCCAACTGACGCGGCGGGAACGGGGATTGTCCGGGAACTCTCTCCTCCGCTCCATCGTCCAACTTCTCGGTGCCACCGCCACAAAATCCCCTGCCGAACCCTTGGCGGGACGGTAGAATATACGATATGAGGAAACAGGGCGCCGGACGATGGCACCCGCGCGAAAGGAGACGTGCCATGCTTAGAAAAATCGCAGCGGGAATGGCGGCACTCGCGTTGGTAGCCACAGCGACGGCACAAGCCTCGAAA
The DNA here is from genome assembly GCA_020058145.1 of Phycisphaerae bacterium. Lineage (GTDB taxonomy): Bacteria > Planctomycetota > Phycisphaerae > UBA1845 > Fen-1342 > JAGVEP01. The sequence goes on from JAGVEP010000046.1 coordinate 12,511, forward strand.
TCCCCGCGACCGACGGCCCGCACAGCGAAATCGGACACGCTCCGAATCCTCGAACAGAAGCTGCCCGAGGTGCAATTCCAGGAAACGCCCTTCGAGCAGGTGGTCGAGTGGCTGCGCGATTTCACCAAGCTCAACATCTCCGTCCGCTGGCAGAAACTCACGGACGCCGGCATTGAGCGCGACAAGCCGGTCACCATCCAGGTGCATAACCTCCGTCTGTCACAAGTGTTATGGATGATTATGAACGAGCTGGGCGGCAGCGAGGTCAAGCTCGCCTACCGCGCCAGCGGAAACCTGCTCATCTTCTCGACGGCCGAAGATCTCGACAAAGAGGTCGTGACCAAGGTCTACGACATCGCGGACCTGCTGCTCCGCATTCCGCGGGCCACCCGCTCGTCTGGCTTCGATGTCTCTCAGGGACTCGGCCAGGGCGGCGGGCAAGGCGGTCAAGGTGGTGGTGGTGGCGGCGGCGGGGGCGGCAGTGGGATGTTCGGGAAGGGCGGGCAACAACAACAGCAGTCCCAGTACGACCAGAGCGGCGACCAGGACCAGACCGACAAGCTCATTGAGCTGATCCAGGACGCGGTCGAACCCGATTCCTGGCAGAAGTACGGCGGCAGCGGGAGCATTAAAGCCTATCAACGCGTGCTGGTCGTCCGGAACACGATCCTGGTTCACCAGCGCCTCGGCGGCTATGTTACCGAGGGCGAGATCCTCGGCCGCTGAACCGCAACCAGCCGCCGGCCGACGACAACGCCGCAGCACTCAACCCGATGCTTGTTCTCGGTACATTGCCGGCACCGACCTCGCCGCCGATTCTGGCGGGGTCGTCCGCTGGGGAGCAGTTTCTCACGGTATTCATCTGGTTCGCTGCGGCCGCCGTGCTCGCTCTCGGTGGCTTCTATCTCGTTGTCGCTGTGCGGCGTTGGATTTCGCGGGACCAGGTCATTTCGACGTTCACGATTCAGGATCTGCGCGAGCTGCGCGACCGCGGGGACATCACCGAGCTGGAATTCACGGCGATGCGCGCCAAGCTGCTCGCACAACTGGACTTGTCTGGACCGGGCGACGCCTCCGACTCTGCTCCGCCAGATGAAGCGCAGGAATCGTGACCGCTCCCGAATCGCCTTGGTCGCGCGGTCGCTGCGTGGCTTCGTCGCTGCGTCCCATTTGGAAATACCCCGGCCAATCGCTAGAATGTTTCAGGCGCGGAGCCCAAACTCGTCGAGAGTGCCGGGGGTCGTCGGCGCGCCGGCCCCGCCTCTCGCCAATGGCTGAGGAGATTTCATGAGCAACAACCGGGGCACGTCGGGTACTCGCGGTCGGCGGACCAGCGTGTGCAGCTTCTGTGGGAAGAGCCACCGCGACGCCGGGCCGATGGTCGAGGGGGCCAACGACGTTTTTATCTGCTCCGCCTGCGTTGAGCTCTGCCATAATCTGGTTCGGGAGGAGCAGCGCCGGGCGGGCAAGGTCACGCCGCGACTGAAAACCATCCCGCGGCCGCGCGAGATATACGATTTCCTCAACCAGTACGTCATTGGTCAGGACACCACCAAGAAGGTGCTGTCCGTCGCCGTCCACAACCATTACAAGCGGCTGGCGCACTGCGACGCAGCGGCCAAAGACGATATTGAGATCGACAAGAGCAACATCCTCATGATCGGCCCCACGGGCTGCGGCAAGACGCTGCTGGCCCGCACGCTGGCCCGCGTGCTCAATGTCCCGTTCGCGATCGGCGATGCGACCACGCTCACCGAGGCCGGCTACGTCGGCGAAGATGTCGAGAACATCCTCCTGCGGCTGCTCCAGAACGCGGACTACGACCTCGAAGCCGCCCAGCGGGGCATCATCTACATCGACGAAATCGACAAGATCGGCAAGACCTGGAACAACATCTCCATCACGCGCGACGTGAGCGGTGAGGGCGTGCAGCAAGCCCTGCTCAAGATGCTGGAAGGCACCGTCAGCAACATCCCGCCGCAAGGCGGCCGCAAGCACCCCGAGCAGCAGTACATTCAGATGGACACCTCGAACATCCTGTTCATCTGCGGCGGTACGTACGTCGGGCTGGACAAGATCATCCGCAAGCGGCTGGGGCGGCGGAAGATCGGCTTCGTGTCCGACCAGCAGGTGCTCGATGACGTACACGATCTCGGCTTCGTGCTCGCCCAGGTCGCGCCGGACGATCTGATTGAGTTTGGCATGATCCCGGAGTTCGTCGGTCGGCTGCCGATCTGCTGCTCGCTGGCGCCGCTCGACGAGGAAGCGCTGATCGAAATCCTGACCGAGCCGAAGAACGCGATTACGCGCCAGTATCAGCGGCTTTTTGAGATGGAAAGCGCGAAGCTGGAATTCGTGCCGGACGCCTTGCGGGAAATCGCCACGCGGGCGATCAAACGCGAGACCGGCGCGCGGGCGCTGCGCTCGGTGGTCGAGGAATTCATGCTCAACTACATGTTTGAGCTGCCGGAACTCCAGACGGGCACGACCTACACGGTGTCGCCGGAGGTGGTGCGCGGCGAGGCGGACCTGCTGGAACCGGGCCGGCGGCGGAAGGAATCGGCGTAGGGATTTTGGAGTTTGGAGTTTGGAGTTTGGATTGGGGGCAGAGCCAGACAAGTGACAACCGCCGGTGTGGCGTGGGGCTTAATGCGTGTTCACGACGAAGCAGTGCGTCGTCGGCAGTGTCGTTTTGCTAGCTAGCGCCACCGGTGTGTACTGGACGCTTCGTCCGCCGTGGCAGGAGCACGCGCTTCCGCAGCTCCCCAGCTTCTCGCGGCACGCCGCTTGGTTCTCCGAACGGCGCCAACAGTGGCAGGTTGAGGAATGTGCGAACATCGACGAACCCGATGCGCTAGCCCGGGTCGTGGCCGGCTGGGTTCGCGACCGCCCCGCTGGTGGCCCGGAGATTGACGAGGGGTTGCTCGTGCGGGAGGTGACGGGTTTCTTGCGAGGTCTGGCCACGAAAGACGCTGATGCGTATCTCAAGAGCGTCGCGGAGCGCCGCGAGTTCCGCACCGACATCCTCGATGACCAGTTCATTGGGGCGTGCTACAACCAGATGACCGGCCGTATCATTGCGCCGGGCCGCGAAAAACGCGAACTCCTGGCCGAATTCCGGCAGGGGCACCCCGAAGCCGTACAACTGCCGGCCGCGATCTCAACGGATGGCTATTTGGAGGTGGCGCTGTGCAAACCGCTGTCAACGAGCACGTCGCGGCGGCCTGACGATCCTCTCTACGTACGGACGTATCCCGCATTTGAAACATATAAGGCAAGTGGTTTTCTGGACCGCTGGCAAGCACCGACGACGCGGGGCTTCATTCGCCTGACGGTTCCCCGTGTCGAGCTGGACGCTGTCCTCGGAAAATATGACGTCACGCCGGTGTGCATCCTGGGCTGTGTGGTCAAGTCGACCGACGGCTCCTATGGTCTGCTGGACGCCTATCTGTACTATTCCCCCGACGAGAAGGTCTGGCACGTCGAGATCGGCTCGACCGGCTTCGACAACCATGTGTTCTGGGCCATTTGAGCATGCCGGAGCACCGCTACCAATGGTTGGCGCGGAGCGCAGCGCTGCTGACGGCGTTCGTGCCGGCGTTTGTATTGGCCCTGGCCGGGATCGCCAAGCTCAACGACCCGTTTCTGGCGGGCGTATTTCTACGTAACGTGCTCCACTTGCGACTGCACTACGCCATTTGGGCCGCCCGCGGCCTGGGTGCGGTCGAAATCCTCGTCGCCGTGGCGATGGTCGCACTGATGATGCGCTCCATCCTCCCGGTACTGGTGGGAATCGCTCTCTACGCCAGCTTCGCCGGCCTGCTGCTCCGCCTGCTGCTGACCGAGCGCAACGCCGCCACGTGCGGCTGCTTCGGCGACCTGTTCAGCGGACCCGGTCAGCAGCATTTCTGGGGACAATTCACGCTGGATATCGTCTTGGCGACGATGTTGGTTGCACGTGTGCTGCTTGCGCGGCGACTGCACGCGCGGCCCGCGTTCGAGAACGGTGAAGCTACGGCGCGCGCTTCGCAAACACAGGGTTAGGCCCGTACGTCGGGGGTTCGGCCTGCGCTTTTGCGTCGTGCGTCGCGCAGCTACTTGCCTTCAAACGTGCGCATGGTGCTGATGATGGCCGGGCCGGCGAGCACGACACCCATCGCCGGGAAGATGAACAGCACCAGCGGGATCATGAGCTTGACGGCCGTTTTCTGGGCGCGCTCTTCCGCGGCCAGACGGCGTTTGACCCGCATGGTGTCCGCCTGGTTCCGCAACGCCCTGGCAATGCTCGTGCCGAACTTCTCCGCCTGCACGACGACCGAGACCAGGCTGCGGATTTCGTCGATGGCGGTTCGGCGGGCCATGTTTTCAAGGGCCTCCCCGCGGCGCCGCCCCATCTGCGTCTCCATCGTGGCGATGCGCATTTCCTCCGACAGCTCCGGATGCACTTGGGCCATCTCATCGCCGACACGCTTGAGCGCGGCGTCGAGCCCGAGGCCGGCCTCGACCGAGACGACCAGCAGGTCCAGCGTGTCGGGCAGGCCGTAGCGGATTTTCTGCTGGCGCCCCCCGACGGCGCTGCTCAGCCAGAAATTGGGCAACATCATCCCCAGGCCGGCGGCGCCCGCGGCCACGCCGACCAACATCCCGGGCTGCATGTGCTGCGTGTAGGCGACCGTCAGGCCGACGATCAGGCCGAGCACCGCCAGAATCGACTTGCTGCTCATGAACACGGATTGCGCATAGGGTTGGCGGTAGCCGGCACTCGCCAGGCGCAGACGGAGCGTCGATTGCTCCTGGTCCGAGGACGGCATGACCAGGCGGGAGAGCATGGGCGCGGCCCGGCGGACCAGTTGTTCCGTGGCCGCCTCCTTGGCGCGCGTGCGAATATCCGCTTCTTCATCCAGCCCGCGCCGGCCGGACAAGCGCCGCCTGATCGCGTCGACATCGTTTTTCCGCTTGGGCAGCAGACCGTAGACGATGAGGCCGAGCGCGAGGGCCGAGAGCGCACCGAGCAGGAGGTAATTGGTGTCCATCGCGTAACTCCGAGCAGCTCTCCGCCGCCGGCGACGACCGACGCGGAGGTCGGCCGCTACATTAGTGTGGCACCGGCTAATAGCCGGTGTCCTTCGCCGGTACGGAGGTCGGCCGCTACACTTCGGCCGGTACGGAGCCCGGCCGCTACACTTCGGCCGGTACCGAGCCCGGCCGCTACATTTCGGCCGGTACGGAGCCCGGCCGCTACACTTCGGCCGGTACGGAGCCCGGCCGCTACACTTCGGCCGGTACGGAGCCCGGCCGCTACACTTCGGCCGGTACGGAGCCCGGCCGCTACA
>JAGVEP010000202.1 GCA_020058145.1 Phycisphaerae bacterium
GAGCACAGCTACCACCGGTCACTGCGGAAAGGCTCGCCGGCCGCGACGCGCTGCAAGACGTTTCACTGCAAGCTGGCCGAGGGCCCGCTCAATTTCATGAACGAGCAGATCAACGAGTGGGTGGACGAAGACGACGACATTGAGATCAAGTTCGCGACGTCGACGATTGGCGTGGTCGAGGGAAAGCACGTGGACCCGCATTTGATCGTCATCGTGTTTTATTGATGCGGGCGCCACGACGGCCACCACGGAGCCCGGCCGCTACAGATCGGCCGGTACGGAGCCCGGCCGCCACATTGGTGTGGCACCGGCTAATGGCCGGTGTCCTCCGGCCGGTACGGAGCCCGGCCGCTACATTGGTGTGGCACCGGCTAATAGCCGGTGTCCTCCGGCCGGTACGGAGCCCGGCCGCTACACGGGTACGGAGCGTACCTTGAAACTCGCACGCTTTCTCACCGCGGACGGTCGTAGCCTGGTTGGTCGGTTGACCGCCGAGCGCGCGGCGGAACCCCTGGTCGGCCACCTGTTCGGCGAACTCACCTTCGCGTCGGAAACCGTGCCCATTCATCGCTTTCTGCCGCCCGTCGAGCCGCCCAACATCTTTGCGATCGGCCGCAACTACCGGGCACACGCGGCGGAGACCGGTTCCCAGGTGCCCGAGCGCCCCATGATCTTCATGAAGGCGACGACCGCGGTGATTGGCGACGGCGACACGATCGTGCTGCCGGCCGCGGCACCGCACGAGGTGGATTTCGAGGCTGAGTTCGCCATCATCATTGGCCGGCGGGCCCGGCGGGTCCGCGAGGAAGAGGCGCTCGGTTACGTGCTCGGCTACACCTGTGCGAACGACGTGTCGGCCCGCGACTGCCAGCGCGCGGACAAGCAATGGAGCCGGGCCAAGGGCTTTGACACCTTCTGTCCGCTGGGTCCCTGGTTGGTAACCGCCGAGGAACTGTGCCCCGACGCGCTGGCCATCCGCAGCCGCCTCAACGGCCGCGTGATGCAGGCGGCCAGCACGCGCGACATGCTGCACTCCTGCCGCCAGCTCATCAGCTATCTCTCGCACCAGTTCACGCTGCTGCCGGGCACAGCGATTCTGACGGGCACGCCCGAGGGTGTGGGCATGGCCCGGACCCCGCCGGTGTTCCTGCGGCCCGGCGACCGGATCGAGGTCGAAATCGAGGGGCTGGGGACGCTAATGAACACCGTGGCGGCGGAACCGACGTAGAGCCTATTCCACAACTTGATGTGGCACCGGCATCTTGCCGGTGAAACCACAGGCTGGAAGCCTGTGCCACAGGTTTTGGGACGGGCTCGTAGCCGCGTGCCGCGGTCAGGCGGGTTTCGCGTAGTCCGTCATCCCGGAAATATCGATAATCACGGCCGGCTCATTCCCGACCACCCAGGCGTCGTGCCCCGGCGGAATGAACCCAACGTCCCCCGGTCCGAATTCGCTTTCGGTGCCGTCGTCCATCACTACGTGCAGCCGTCCGGACACGTGATATTGGAGATGAGGCGCCTCACAGCTCTTCGTTTTGGCCAGCGGTTTGACGCAGGTCGACCATTTCCAACCCGGCTGCAAAGTCGCGCGCCCGAACGTGGCGCCGCCGAGGGATGCGAGCTCAACGTGTCCCTTTTGGAAACTCCGCTGCTCATCTGGTTGCGACAGGCTCTTTTTACACAGACTATTCATACAGTCACTCCCTTCGCGGTGATTCTATTCCCGATTTCCCCTTCGCCCAGTTTTTTGCACCCATTCTGCGAAAAACGGCCGTTCGGCTCGGCGCGTACGCAGCCGGCCCGAGAAGGGCGGGGCGGGCAGCGCAACGGCGCCGGGACCCAATAATCGTGCCTGGCGAGCCCTCGACCGCGACGGCGTGCCATCTCAAGGCGATCGGACAGGTCACCAATCAGCATGGCAACCTGCTACTCGCGGACTGCATTACGTCCGCCGGGGCGCTGGGTGGTACGCGCAACTCGCGCGTACCACCCCCAGGGGCCAGATGCCGTACCACCCCAAACAAGGACCATCCGCCAGGGCGCTATGGGCCCGGCGCGCTGCGTGGCGTCGGTGAAAACGCCTCGTCAATGCGTATGCTACCATAACAGTCATCTTGCCAGCCGGAGCCGGGGTAAGCCCGGTATGGCCACCTGTCGATGAGCAAGTAGTAGACGCCAGGTTGCACCTCTACGCCGTGCACGTAGCCGTCAATGATCTCACAGTCTTCAATCGGAGGGCACGTGGTCGACAGTGCCGCACGTATTGACCCGCCCACGTTAACTTGCACGTCGATGTCGAGTTGTAGAGTGGCATGGACGACCAATTGATATACTACGTCGCGCCCACCGTCGTACAAGCCGAGACACGTCGTGCCGCTGTAGTCATTGCCCGGGCTGCCAATGCCGAAACCCTGGTAGGGTAACTCCCAGGGTATATTCACCACGGTGGGATAAAGACAGTTGTCACCGGTCTGGGGCTGGCACGTGCTGCTGCCGCACGCGGTGTTACGCCACCAACCACCGCCCAGGCCCAGGCACTCCGCCAATGTCTTGCCAGCATAGCATTGGCCAGCGACACAACACGCCCCCGCGTCCGTATCCCCAACGTCAATCGTCAGGTCACACGCCACGATGCCTTGCGGTGAAAGCCATGAGTCGACCATGAGATAGTACACGCCCGGCACAAGCACCACGTAGTCAATTGCGTACGCGTCACCGAACGTGTCACGCCGGGTGAATAGGCAGTCGTCGGGCGGGCAACTGCGACTGAGCGCGAGGGCGGTGTACGGCGTGCCGTGTGGATCGAACGAAAAACGCAGGACCAGCGGCTCGGTGACATTCAAACGGTAGATGAGGTCCGCATCGCCATCGAAACTTCCCAAGCAAGTGTGCACGTAATCATTCCCGCGGCCGCTGGTCGTATTGTGGTCAACAAACGGCAGGTTGGCAGCACTTAAGGTTACCTCAACGGGGTTGCTACAGTCGGAGCCCGGTGTCGGCTGCGGGCAGTCCGCGGCCGCGCAGGTCGTGCCATCACCCTGGTACGCACCGCCCTGGGTAAAGCAGGCCGCCCCGCTCAGTACCTGACAACCACCGTTTGGGAAGCAGCACGCTCCGGACACGGTCGCCAATTGCAGCGTAAACACGATGCTGAGGTCGTCGCGCGGCGCGTGGCTGCCGGCATAGCCGATCTGGAAATAGTAATTCCGCCCCGCCAAGGCGACAAACTGCACATGCTCTGGGGCCGCGCCGTCACCCAGGTCATCGGCACAGGCAAGCTCGGCGAGGTCAACGCAGTTGCTGCGCGCCACGAGGACGATATCGCTATTGGTCGGGGTGCTTGCGGTCGCGTTGGCCAGACCATCCGCCGGGGCGGTCCAGACGAGCCACAAGTCCTGCTGCATCTGCCCGGCGGGACGATACTTGTCGCAGGACGCCGCGGGGCCGTCGACCGCGTTCCAGGTCTTGCTGAAGGCCAGATTCATCGAAGGTTGAGACGGCAGGACATAGGCATGCGCGCAGTCGTCCCAATCCAGTGGCGGGCACGGCGTATTGCAGTCGAGCGCCGCGTCCCAGCGCCCGCCCAAATTGACGCAGTCGTGCTGCGCGAGGGTCGCGCAGTGCACCGGATCGCCATAGCAGCAGCGCCCCGGCGCCGGCACGCATTGCGTGATCGTCAGTTGAAACTGCGGAATGCACGCCGACGCCGGCGAGGGCCAACCATCTACCAGCACGTAATAGGTCCCCGGATTCAGCCACTGACAACCGAGGCCGTGCGATTCCGACGTGCTGGAGATGCTAAACGCCAGACAATCACCAACAGGTGGAAATTCGTCGTCGAGCAGTAGCCCTGAGTTCGGCGTCGTGCCGGGGTTCAGGGTGATGTCAAGGCCAACGCCAGTCGTCACCAGCAGTTCATAGACGGCCTCCGGCCCCTCGTCGTACGCCCCGAGGCACGTCTGCGAATAGCGGTTCATCCGGCTGCAAGTCGAACCCGCTACGGCGAACGGCAGATCATCCGGGCATCGGATTTGTGGCGGCGCACAATTATCGCAAACAGACCCGGCGCCAAGCCAGGTCACGCCGCAGCGAGCGCCCATGCGGGCGACGAAGGCGTTAATGTCGTCGAAATTGACCGCGCCGTCGCCATTACAGTCGGCGTTTTCGCGGCGGCAATTGGGGTATTGCTGTGCGTAGCCTTGCGGGTCGCTCAGCGCCAGGATGAACGGGTTAATATCGTCAAAATCAACCAGGCCGTCGCAATTCAAATCGCCGGAGCAGGGTGCGGAGCCGAGGCAAACGGCGTACGTCGCGGTCGTACACCCACCCTGGCCGTCGCAGCAGGCCCCCGTCGCGGCACCGCAGGCTGGCGCAAGCTGGTCGCACGTGCTGTCGGGCTCAAAGCGCGCCGCACACGCCGCGAATTCAACGCCATCCTGGCACTGCGCGGCGGCGTCGTCGCAACAGGCCCCGAAAACGGGGTCCGCGTCGCTCGTCAGGCACAGCGCCAAGTCAAACAGACGCGGCCCGCTGACCGATCCGGGGCCGAAGTCCTGCACCCACGACCACGAGTCGCCTTCGGCTGACGTCAGCCACACGAACCAGCACGGCTCCGGGCCGGCGCCGACGATGGATACCCAGCCGTTTTGCAACACGCAGGGAAAGTCCAGCGGTGCGTTGAACTCATAGAAGGGGTGGAGCGAATAGCCGACCCAGCCGGCCTGCGCAACCGCCGGGGTCGCAACGGTGTAGCTGTACACCTGTGGTCCTGGCTGCCCGCCGGCGTCCTCGTAGAACCCTACGACAAAACTGGGCGCGTCCGGGACGCAGGGTGCCCATACCTGGGTCCCAAAGTCGTATTCAAAGTTCAACCCCCAAAAGCGGATCCCCGTGATTCGATGGCGGGCATCATAGAAATCCTCGTAGGCAACCGGCGGTTGTTCGCCCCACACTGCGACCAGGTCGGAAAAGACGATAGTCCACGTCGCAGGGTCCGGCGCTTGGCCAAAGACCGTGTTGCCGCCGTCCGGGCACGTGGGCGAGAAAACGCTTGGGCGAATGTCCAGCGTATAGTTGCCCGCCGCGCCATTATATCCGTCGACGACGAAATAGTACGTCTGCCCACCGAATAGCGAAACACTCCAGAGCGCAGACACATATCCCTGTCCCAGGATAGACGTGCAGGCGTCATCATTACACGCCAGCGCTTCACACGGCGGACAAGAAGTATAGATGTATAGCTTCGAGTCAAAGTCCGTCGGCCCAAGGCAGAGCAGCAGATCGACCAGCATGTTCATCGGCGGCGTGTACTTGTACACGACGTCCGGTGAGGTCGAGCCGGCATAGGGGCAGGCTTCGTCATAGTCATCGGCGTACCCGCTGGTGGTCCCGCTGACGGTAACCGGCAGCGGACCGCTTATGTTTGTAGCCGTCTGACACGTATCCCCACCTTGCTGTCCAAGTGCGGGCACAACCAGAAGTCCCAGTAGCGCGACACCACATCTGGAGCCATCCACAATTATTCTTGCTCGCCACATGTGAATACCCTTTCGCAATTCTCATTCAGGGTCCATCTTCAGGGTAAACGCTGCACATTGTTGCTGCATCTCACTGCCACCACGGCGGATCAATGCCGAAGTAGTCGGTCGAGTATGCGTATGGCCGCGGCCGCATGCCTTGGTTCGGCCCCGACCTCGGCCAGAGCCACGCCCTGACAACGGCCTCCCACCCCGTGCCGCCGTTGCTGCGTGTGTCCCGAACGATGTAATCCGCGTGGCCATCGAGGTACCCCGCGCTATGCTTACTTAGCTCGCCATGATTGCCGGCCAGCGAAACCCCAAACTGGAGACCCCAGTCCATCGGATCCTCAATGTAAAACGTGAATGTCGCCGCCTGGCCGTTGAGAACTTCCCGTACAGCCGCGTTGTTGGCGACCAGCCAACCTAGTGCCGGTCTCGCGGGATCAAGTTCCCAGAGGCTACCACCCCAAGGTGTGACCAGGGAGACTGCGCCAGGGCCCGGGTCCAAAGCGTGTAGGTTATACTGGTAGCTTGTACCGACATCGTCGTAGCAACTGATCGCATTCGGAGCCTGGTTGGGCGGACCCTGCCAATCCAATGACTCGTGCGACGACCTGTCGCTCGGGCAGCGCACGACCCGGACCTCGGTCCGCTGTCGTGTCTGGTCAGCATAAACCACGTCCGGCTCGATTCTCGCACCCATCAGGTACGGATTAAGTGCTTTATCCTGCACCTCCGACCAGAACCACCCGAACTGGGGGCCCCAATAGTCGCGTGTCGTTTTTCCACCATACCCCCAAGTGCACACCGCGCCCCAAGAAGGGTCGCGGACAAGTGGAAACCGGTTTTCGTAGTCGTTAAGGTACGCGCTCGTCGCGCGCATCAACTCGTGCAGGTTTGACAGACACTTGGCTACCCGCGTCTGCTCACCGGCATCGCGCAGGAGCGGGGGCACGAGAGGGACAAGTAAGACCGTAAGTGTCCCCACGACAATGAGATCGGTCAATGTGAACGCTCGACGCCACACCCGAACCTGCGCCATGACACGTCCTCCGACGGCGGCGAGGAGTCGTGCCAAGGTGCCCAGCCACAGGTCGCCGCCCAAAGCCCAAGTGGCGGGCAAATCACCGGAACGGCCATTTTTATGCTAGCACGTTCCTCGGTGTCACATCAATGGGGTGTGACCATTTTTTGTGGCAAGGCCCAGCAGTTGGTGGATAATGGGTTAACATGAGATTGGGTTTGGTTTCTTGGCAAGGAGGCCGGAGCGATGACGCAGCCGCCTAGCCCGAAGTTCCTCCTGC
>JAGVEP010000266.1 GCA_020058145.1 Phycisphaerae bacterium
CTGCCCGCCAATGTAGCGGCCGGGCTCCGTACCGGCCGTGTAGCGGCCGACCCCCGTGTCGGCCGTAGGGCACCGGCTATTAGCCGGTGCCACGGCCGTGTAGCGGCCGACCCCCGTGTCGGCCGTAGGACACCGGCTATTAGCCGGTGCCACACCAACACACCGGCTATTAGCCGGTGCCACACACTCCGGCAAAACGCGTTCACCCTGGTCGAGGCGGTCCTCGCCATCACGCTCACACTGATTCTGTCCGCAGCCGCCATCGGCGGTTTGTCCGGTGTCCAGGCCTGGCGCGGTTCGTCCGCGGTCCGCCGCTTCGAGGGGGACATGCTTTACGCCCGTAGCACGGCCCTGCTGTCGACCCGCCGCGTGATGTGCGTCCTCAGCGCGGGTACGAGCTACGCCCTGCAGCAAGAGACGGCCCCCGGCACCGGCAGTGTCGTTTCGCCGGTGATCCAGAACCCGATGACAGATCAGCCGTGGCAGGTCGCGTTCGGCGACATCGCCAGCGGGCTGAGCGTGACGTTACAGCCGGCCCGCAACCCGACGGAGTTTGGCTTTGGCGCCGACGGGCGGCTGATCGACCGCAACGGCAGCGTCCTGACGAGCGATCTTGTGCTCACATTCAGCAACCGGGCGACCGTGACACTCCGCGCGGAGTCGGGTTTGTGCGAGGTGCAGTGGCCATGACGCGGCGACGCGCGCTAGCGCTGATCGAGGTGGTCTTTGCGATCGTGATTCTGGGGCTGGCGGTTCCGGCGCTGATGATTCAAATCTCCACCGGCGTGAAGCACCAGGAAACCGCGTTCATCCAGCAGAGTTTGACCCAGCTCGCGGCCGAACGGATGAACGAGATCTTCGCGGACCACGCCAACCCGACGCGCGGCTATGTCTACATTCAAGGCAGCGCGTACCCGAATGAAGCGGCCCCGCGCGGACTGCTCGGCTATGGGCGGCAAACGGAAATTCGCGAGGTCAGTGCGGTGGACTATATCACGCCGCAGTCCGGCACGGGGCTCAAGCGGTTCCGGATCACGGTGACCGGCCCGCGGAGTCAGTCGTTGGTGGTGGAGTCGTTTGTCGGCGACACGCCGGGCGCGTCGCCGTAGGAAGCCGGGCGGCTAAGAGGACACGGCATGGGTGCATCGCTGCTGGAAATGGTGCTGGCCATCGCCTTGACGGGCATGATCTTCGCCGCCGCGCTTCTCCCCACGTCGCAGAGTCTCGTGGACTACCAAAAATCCGAGCTCGACCTGCGGAACCTGAGCGCGCACGGCATGGCGACGGTACGGTTCGAGCAGGTCGCCGGCGGCATTTGGCGGGATCCGAACGGGCCACCCGGAGCCGCCACGCTGCAAGCCGCCTCGGCCAACCAGCTTCAGACCAGCTATTGGGAGCTCACCGCAAGCGCCGGTACCTGGCGGCAGCGCTACCAGGCGGGCGCAGCCGCGACACTACTCCCCGCCGTCTCCGCGTTCACTTACCAGTACCTGTTGAACACGGGGGCCTGGACCGCGAGCCCAACGGCGGCGCAGCGCAGCAGCATCGTCGCCATCCGATGCACCTGGACCGACCCCGTCAGTGGCCTGCCTTTGGGCAGCCTCGCCGTCCTGCCCGATCACCGGTTCTCGGCGGGTTTGTTGGTCTTGCCGCAGCCGGATATGTCGCAAGCGTACTCGCGCGACAACTATCGGCGAAATCTCGCCTTCGCGCTCGGAGCCTGGCCATGACCCGCGTACCCGTTCCGCCGCCGCGCCGGGCTGCGGCGCTGGTCTCAGCGGTGGTCATCCTCGTCGTTGTGGCGGCCTTCGCCGCGGTGGTGCTCAGCGTCCACAACACCCAGATTACGACGCTGGCCGAGCAGACGCGGCGGCTGCGCGCGCAGGCCGCGACCGCTGCAGCGACGCACCTGACTCTCTGGAAGCTGCGCCACGACGCGGACCTGCAAAACGCCGTGGCCCGCGTGGTGAAGGAAAACGATACGTCGTTTGGGGCCCCCGCGTTGTTCACGATCACGGGCAATCTGGCCGGTGCGACCTTCTCGGCTGAGCTGTGGCCCGGACCCGACACCGTGCGCATTCGCGCCGTGGGTACTTCGGGCGGCGTCTACGACGAGCGCTGGGGCCAGATGCCCATCCAGCTTCCGCCGCCACCAACCCCCTGAACAACGGCGGCTGGGGCGAGCCCGAATCCGTCCGGCGCGCCGTCGATAACGTCAAGTTGCTGGCACCATGAGCGGCCGCACGCTCGCGGCCGCTTCCGCTTTGTCGAGCTCATCGACGATCCGCCGCTCTGCACGCCCCATCATGCGGGCAAATCTTATCCTCAGACGGATGTGCTGCCGTGTCTCGGCGGTGCAGCACGGATTCCTGATCAGCGTCGCGAGCGCGTCCGCCATATCGTCGCCAAACCCGCCGATAAAGACCGCATTAACCAGGTAGAGCTGTTCGTGTTGCGTCAAATCGTCGCGAACCGCGACGCGTTTCAGAAGGATCAGCCGCTGGCTCGGGTATTCGAGGAGGTGCGTGGCCGATTCAATGAGCGGACACGAGTTGCCGCAGAGCCCCATCGGATGCGACGCGCAACCGGCGGGCAGCAACGCCACACCCAACAGCAGCACCCATCGGTGAGTCGCCCGGCAGCCCCGCAAGACCTTGTGCATACCCATGCCTCGCCCGGCGTGCTGTGCCGCCGCACGCCGCGCCGTATTATGTACTCTCGTTCCGCTCAGCGGATGCGATGCGAGCAGGCGATCCGTGGCACTGGACACCGGCCCAGCTTGGCGTTATTGAGATTGAACAACCATTGCTAACAAGCGGGGCTCGACCGCCATGACGCAACGCAGCACCAGGCAGCGTGAAGTGATCCGAGACGTTTTCCGCACCTCGGATCGGCCGCTGAGCACACAGGAGGTGCTCCACGCCGCCCAGGTACACAAGCCGGGGCTGGGCATCGCGACCGTCTATCGCACCATCAAGCTGCTCAGCGCGGCGGGTTGGATCGACACGGTGCGTCTGCCGGGCCTGCCGCCGCGGTACGAGCTCGCCGGCCGCCCGCATCACCACCACTTCTACTGCAATCACTGTGGGCGGGCGTTTGAGGTCCCCGGCAGTCAGCCGTTGCTCGATGCGCTAGTCCCGAGCGGGTTTGTGCTTGAGCATCACGACCTGGTGCTCTATGGCCGCTGCGCCACGTGTGCTCTGGCGACAGCCTGAGCGCCACACTACTTCGCGTAGCGGCCGGGCTCCGTACCGGCCGTCTTCGCGTAGCGGCCGGGCTCCGTACCGGCCGTCGCGTAGCCGATGCGCCGCAGCGCCGCCGTGATTTCGCCCAGAACCTCCGGGTCATCGATCGTCGCGGGCGGCTTGTATTCCACACCGTCGGCGATCTTCTTCATCGTGCCGCGGAGAATTTTGCCGGAGCGTGTTTTCGGCAGCCGCTGGACGACGACCGCCTGCTTGAACGATGCGACGGCCCCGATTTTGTCGCGGACCATCTGCACGACTTCCTTCACGATTTCGGCTTCCGGGCGCTCCACGCCGGCTTTGAGCACCATCAGCCCCACGGGCACTTCGCCCTTCAATTCGTGCGCCACCCCGATGACGGAGCATTCGGCCACGTTCGGGTGCGCTGCGAGCACTTCTTCCATGCCGCCGGTCGAGAGCCGGTGCCCGGCGACGTTAATGATGTCGTCGATGCGGCTCATGATGTAGAGGTAGCCGTCTTCGTCCTGGTAGCCCGCGTCGCCGGTGAGGTAATAGCCGGGGTAACGTGACAAGTATGAGTCGATGTAGCCCTGGTCGTTGTGCCAGAGCGTCGGCAGGCAGCCCGGCGGCAGCGGCAGCTTGACGCAGATGTTGCCGGTCTGGCCGGGTTTCACCTGGTCGCCGGCTTCATCGAAAATTCGCACGTCGTACCCTGGCGTGGCTTTCGTCGGCGAGCCGGGCTTCACCGGCAGCAGCTCGAGGCCGGTGCAGTTGGCCGCGATGCCCCAGGCGGTCTCCGTTTGCCACCAGTGATCGATGACGGGCACGCCGAGCCGCTGCTGCGCCCAGAGCAGTGTGTCGGGGTCGCAGCGCTCGCCGGCGAGGAACAGCGCCTGGAAGCCGCGGAGGTCGTATTTCTTGATGAGCGTACCGTCGGGGTCCTCGCGTTTGATGGCGCGGAACGCGGTCGGGGCCGTGAACAGCACTTTCACGCCATGCTGCGAGATGACCCGCCAAAACGCGCCGGCATCGGGCGTACCGACGGGCTTGCCCTCGTAGACGATTGTGGTGCAGCCGGCCAGCAGTGGCGCGTAGACGATATACGAATGGCCGACGACCCAGCCGATGTCGGACGCGGCCCAATACACATCCCCGGCCTGGACGTTGTAGATGTTCTTCATCGTCCAGTACATGGCGACGGCGTGGCCGCCGTGGTCGCGCACGACGCCCTTCGGGATGCCCGTCGTGCCGGAGGTGTAGAGGATGTAGAGCGGGTCCGTCGCCGCCAGCGGCACACAGGCGGCCGGCTTGGCCGTTTCCATGACCGTGTGCCAGGCGAGATCGCACCCGGCGCGCAGGTTTGCCTCGGCCATCGACCGCTGGAGAATGATGCACTTCTCCGGCTTCGCAGTGGCGAGTTTGATCGCTTCATCCAGCAGCGGCTTGTACGCGATGACGCGCTGGCCCTCGATGCCGCAGGAGGCCGACACGATGACCTTCGGCTTGGCGTCGTTGATGCGCGTGGCCAGCTCTTGCGGGGCGAAGCCGCCGAAGACGACGGAGTGAATCGCGCCGATACGGGCGCAGGCGAGCATGGCGACGAGCGCTTCGGGGACCATCGGCAGGTAGATGATGACGCGGTCTCCCTTCTGGACGCCCAGGTTGACGAGCGCCCCGGCGAAGCGGGCGACGAGGTCGCGGAACTCGCGATAAGTGTACTTGCGGACCGTGTCCGTGACCGGGCTGTCGTAGATGACGGCCAGTTGGTCGCCGCGGCCGGCGTCGATGTGCCGATCGAGCATGTTGTAGCAGGTATTGAGCTCGCCGCCGACGAACCAGCGATAGAGCGGCTTGGCTGAGTCGTCGAGGACGCGGGTCCATTTGCGGGTCCAGTGGATGCCGGCCGCCGCCGCGCCCCAAAAACCCTCGGGGTCTTGAAGAGAACGCTGATAGGCCGCTGCGTAGGCGCCGGTGGTCATGCACGGACTCCTGTAGGTTTGGGTGGTGGGCAGGGGCTGCTCGCACCAGCCTATCGGCTTCCTTCAAGCCGCGAAGCGGCGAAACAGCCACAAGGCAACTGCAAGGGCTACGCCAACTCCCAATGACCAAGACGCGCGATGCACCAACGCTACCGCCAACTCGTGCTTCGCGGCGGGCGCTCGAAAGGCTACCACCAGCCCAATTGCTCCCAGGATGATCAAGATCGCGGCGACGAGCAAAACCAGCACCGCATACTCAGAAAGCGTCGGCTTTCTTGTTGGCAGATGCATGGCGTGCGACACCCGTCATTCCGGGTGCGAGGCAGGGTTTTCGCAGCAGCCTACGATAGCTCGGAAATCGGCCGCTACGTTCCGCTCGCGCCGTCCGGCAGCGCGGGCTGCGGCTCGAATTTCGGTGGCGGCGCCGACGTGACATCCGTGATGTCCGTCGGCAAACCGGCCTCAGCGTCCGCGTGCGGCGTCGTCTCGGGCGCGGCTTCGTCTTCGTCCTTGGGGGCCGCCCCAAAGGCATCCTTCACCGCCGAGAGGATCATGACCATGTTGCGGCCGTCCATCGTCGGCGGGCGTTCGACCTTCACCCGTGTGCCGAAAGCCGCCAGGACGCCCTTAAAGACCTCGAGCGCGACTTCTCTCCGGCTCCGTTCACGACCGCGAAAGACCATCGTGAACTGCACCTTGTCGCCCTTCTGGAAGAAGCGGATCGCCTGCTTGACCTTGATCTCGCGGTCATGCGTGTCGGTCTTCGGCCGCACGCGCACTTCTTTGACCTGCTGTTCGTGGTGCTTCTTCTTGACGTTCTTCTTCTGGGTGTACTTCCATTTGCCGAAGTTCATCAGCCGGCAAACGGGGGGGCGCACGTTCGGCGCCACTTCCACCAGGTCGACCCCGGCCTCGCGGGCCATCCGCAAGGCCTCCACGTTCGACAAGATGCCGAACTGCTCGTTGTCGGCGCCGATCACGCGGACGGGCGTGACACGAATTTGCTCGTTGCAACGGAAGTTCTGATTGATAAGCGCCACCATCCTTTCTTTGCGACGGGTTGCCCGCGTCGCGTTACGCCGAAGCCTGGTCTGCTGCGGCGGGGGCGGTTTCGCCCCGCTTCTGCAACTCCAAAGCGCACGCGGCCAGGAACTCGGGCAACGAGCAGCTCCCAAGCTGCTTGCCGTCGCGCGTGCGGACGTTCACGGTGTTGTCGGCGGCTTCCTGTTCGCCGACCACGAGGAGGTACGGGATTTTCGCCAGCGTCGCCTGGCGGATTTTCGCGCCGATCCGCTCGCTGCTGTTGTCCAGTTCGACGCGCAGCAGCGCGGCACGGCAAACGTCGTACACCTGCTGGGCGTACGGCCCCGATTTCTCGCTGATCGAGCAGATGCGCACCTGAACCGGCGCAAGCCAGAGCGGAAACGCGCCCGCGAAGTGCTCAATCAGGATGCCAATGAACCGTTCGAAGCTGCCGAACGGAGCGCGATGGACCATCACCGGACGATGCTCGTGATTGTCTTCGCCGATGTACGTGAGCTCGAAGCGTTCCGGAAGATTGTAGTCCACCTGAACGGTGCCGAGCTGCCATTCGCGGCCGATACAGTCCTTAACGATGAAATCGATCTTCGGTCCGTAGAACGCGGCCTCGCCGCGCTCCTGCACGTGCTCCATGCCGGCGCTCTGTACGGCGGCCAGCACCGCGGTCTCGGCGCGGGCCCAGTTTTCGAGGGAACCGATGTACTTGTCGCTGTCGTCGCGCAGGCCGACCCGCACGCGGTAGTTGTGCAGCCCGATTACGTCGAGCACCAGCTTGGCCATGTCCACGCAGCCGGCCACTTCGGCCAGCAACTGCTCCGGCGTGCAGAAAATGTGGGCATCATCCTGGCAGAAGCCGCGCACGCGGATCATGCCGGAGACCTCGCCGGACTGCTCGTACCGGTAGACCTGCCCGAATTCCGCGATGCGCACGGGCAGGTCGCGATAGCTCCGCGGCTCTGACGCGTAAATCCGGATGTGGTGCGGGCAGTTCATCGGCCGCAGGAGATAGCCGTCTTCGTGTGTCAACCAGCCGCGAATCCGGCGGAGGCGGTCTTCCATCGGCGCGCTGGCCGGATAGCCCGCCTTCAGCAGGTCTTCATGTTCCGCCGCGATGCGGTCGAACAGCTCCAGCTCTGCCTGGCTGGCGCGGTCCGCGTTCGATGCGCGGGCGAGTTCCCACAGCGCGTTGAGCTGCTGCGCCCGTTGCGACTCGAACAGCGGCGGGTACTGACTGTCTTTGTAGTACGGGAAATGCCCGCTGGTGCGATAAAGGTCGAGTTTGCCGATTTGCGGCGTGTAGACCGGCTGATAGCCGCGGCGTAGGAGCTCCTCCAGGATGAACGACTCGAGCACGCGGCGGATGATGGCCCCCTTCGGTTTCCAGAGCACGAGGCCCGTGCCGACCATCGGATCGAGCAGGAAGAGCCCTAACTCCTGGCCGAGCTTGCGGTGATCGCGTTTCCGCGCCTCTTCGAGCTGGGCCAAGTGGGCTTTCAGCGCTTTCTTGTCCCCAAACGTGGTCCCGTACAATCGCTGCAACATCTGCTTGGTGGCGTCGCCGCGCCAGTACGCGCCCGCGACCTGCATGACTTTGAAGGCCCCGATACGGCTGGTGCTGGGCACATGCGGTCCGCGGCACAAGTCCTCGAAGCAGTTCGCGGCGGGCTGGCCGGTCACGTAGAAGCTGAGCGTATCGCCGTCGGCGCGCTGGGCGTTGTCGATCTTGTAGGGATTGCCCTCGGCCCGCAGCTTGTTCAGCGCCGCGGGCCGCGGCATTTCAACCCGCGTAAAGGGCCGGTTGGCGGCGACAATCTCCGCCATCTTGGCTTCGATCCGCACGAAGTCCTCGGGCGTGAGCGCGTGATCGAGTTCGATGTCGTAGTAGAAACCGTTTTCGACCGGCGGGCCGTAAGCGAGCTTCGTTTGCGGCCAGAGGCTGCAGACGGCCTCGGCCATCACGTGCGCACAACTGTGCCGCGCGACTTCGAGACCTTCGGGGTCGTCGAGCGTGAGCGCGTGCAGGGCGACTTCGGGGCCGCCGAGGCGCGTGGCCAGATCGACGACTTGGCTGTCGATTTTGGCCGCAATGGCTCGGCGCGCGAGCCCGGGGGAAATCGCCTGGATCACATCCGCGGCGGTGGCGCCGTCGGGGTGCTCGACGACGTTGCCGTCGGGTAGCCGCACTTTCAGCATGTGGCGGGATTCCTCATGGGCGTGCAAGCGGCCCGGACGCGGGCACGCCGGTTACACGTACACGCGAATTGTCGGGTCGTGCGGACGGATTGGCTGGGCGGGCGCGGTGGCCTGGCCCGCCGGCGCGATAGTCCGTCACGATTCGATCCTGCGTGCCATGATGTGTTTACCAATCGGTTCGGTGCCGGCGCCCAATCAGCGCCTGCCACTAGCGTCAATTTATCGGCTTGGTCCGAAAAGTCAACTCAATCTAGCAGGGGGCCGCGCGCGAATCCCGGGCTCAGAACCGGTCCACGTCGAGTCGTCGCAGGTCTGTGCCGCTCTTCCCGTTAGCAGCGTTCGATGCGATACGCAGGTCTCCGCGCCGGGCGTTGGCCTGGTAGGAATAGACGGTGGCGGCCAGCATGGCCCACAGGATACCCACCACGGGGGAATCGTCCTGGGCCCAGGCGCGGAACGTATCGCCGACCACGGGAAACGCGTCGCTGGCAAGGGCCACCAATCCGACGATGATCAAACCAGCTCCAAAGAAACTCGTGCTCAGCGCGATCATGGTCTGTCGGCTCACGAGGGTCATGGCCGCCCCCGCCGCTCCACCGAGCACAGTCGCCACGATCGCGAGCAGCCCGCGCAACCCCAGTTGGTCGGCACAGTAGCCCGCCAGGCCGGCCCAAAGCACGCCATGGGCCATTACACCCGCGATCTGCGGCCAGATCAGGCCGACGGCCGCGCCGACCGAAGCACCGGCGGCGGCGAAAACATCGCCCGGCAGCGCCACAGGCACAGCCAGGGCTTGGCCGCTGATGTACCCCAGCAGACCGCAGCCCGCGCCGACCAGCAGGCGGTAGAAACGGAAGCCCTGGAGCCCGGCGACGAGGCCCGCACCGACGAGCACGACACCGGTCAAGCCCGGCTGCACAGCGGCCCATTCAAATAATACTCGTTGCCAGCCAGCCAAGGCGCAATACACCTCCGTGCCGCCACGCGGGCGACATTGGCACACGCTTCATAATTGGATATCGGTGGCCGCGGGGCAAACGCGGAAGTGTGTATTTCGGAATTTCGTGCGCACACACGCTTTACGCGGGCACGGCGGCCCGAGAGTTATCGGCCGTGACCGGGATTTACTGGCCTGGTGCTTTCACAGGCGCGGCCGGTCTCTTCTTCGATCGCAGGCCGTACACGTCAGCGAGATTGAACAGCAACGCGATGCCCCACAGCGCCGCAATCGTGAGCGGTCCCCAATGGCTCACCGCGTCTCGGTAGCCCGGCAAACCCAAATGAACCACGCCATAGCCGCCCGCGCCGAGTAGAGTGCTGCCGAGCGTCGCGGCGAGCAACGCGCTGCCCGCGCGCGGGAGCACTAGCCCGAAGATGAACCCCGCAAGGCCGGTCACGACGACGATAGTGAACAGGCTGGCCTGGAAATCGGGCACGTTGGCCGACAAGTGCGTCCACAGGCCGGCGAGTTCCACCTGGGCGGCGGGCAGCGAGGCCGCCGGCTCACTCGCTGGCTTGAGCGTGACAAGCTGCTCCGCCCGTTCCAGGCCCCCGGCCAGGTATTTTTGGATCGGCTCGCGCAGCATCTGGTGACCGTAAAGGCCCAGAGCCAAAGACATCACACAGGCCGCCACGAGCACGGCTACCCAGAGGCGGTACAGCGCGAAGCCGACGCCGAGCCCGACGACCCCGGTTGCCACCACCGTCGGCCAGTGCGGCGTGCCGATC
>JAGVEP010000402.1 GCA_020058145.1 Phycisphaerae bacterium
GCGCCGGCTGACGGCCTGGGCCACGGGCTCTGATACCTGCGGGAAGCTCTAGGCCGTCGTGCGGGTCAGCGTATTGAACAACCAGACGGCCAAGACGCCGAAAATAATCCAACTGAACCAGCCCATACCTTGGAAAATGCCAGACATTCCGTCACTCCCATGTTTCCACCCGAACACTCGCTCTGGCCTGCCAACATTGGCAGGCACCAAGGGGGTAGTCTCTCCGCGGAATACCCGGGCGTCAAGTGCCACTCACGTCCACCCCTGATCTCGCCGTTGACACGCTGGCGGGCCGCGGCGATGCTACCGGATACAGTATGGGTTGCACATCGGCGCGGTGCGCGGTCCCGACGGAAGCCGAGCGCAGTCGGGCGGCCCCCGGGGTCGTCCGCGCGGGATCGCCAGCGAAAAAGCGAGTCCCGAGCATGCAGCGCAGGGCAAGAAACCCGGCAACCGGATGCGGAAAACCAGCGACAGGAAATCGGCCCGCAGCACGCGGGCGGCGGCTGGACTCAGCCGCACGGCTCGCATGCGCCTTGGCGCTTGGCGGGCTGGCGTCGGCGCGCGGTCAGCCGGCACCGGGCGGACCGGAGCGCGCGAGCCGCTTCCTGCAGCAACAGCGGCTGGTGGATCAGCAGTTGCAGCAACAGCGCCAGAAGCTCGCGCCACTCGAAGCCGTGCTCGACTTCCAGTGGGGCGGCTGGATCGACTACTACTTCTTCAACTATAACGACGGCGTGCAGTCGTCGCGCATCGTCAACCGGCCCAGCATGTCCCTGTGGGGCCGGGCGTCGATCGACCAGGGGGCGCACGAGCTGTTCGCCCGCATGAAGCTGCGTTACACGAACTTCCGCGAGGGCGACGAGATCGACCGGCAAGAGGACTGGGTCGGGCCGGAGTTCGACCAGGTCTGGTATCAGATCGACGTGGGCCGGGCGTTTCGGCTGAACAAGCCGTCGGACCCGCTGCAGATGCGCATCCGGGTCGGACGGCAGCCGGTGCAATTCGGCACCGGCTACGCGCTCGACCTGCCCATGGACGCGGTGCTGGTGGACTCCAAGCTGTGGGACTTCCGCGTCCTCGGGCTCATCGGCAAGTCCATCCTGAACGCCCCGAACATCGACCGCAGCACGCCCGTGGACAGTCACAGCGATCGGATGTTCTATGGCGTGCAACTCCAGTACGAGCGGCTCCAAAAGCACGTGCCGTTCGTGTACGCGCTATGGAACGTCGACCGGACAGACGAGCGGCCTTCGGAATGGTCGCAGGACTACCGCTACAACAGCGGGTACCTCGGCGCCGGCTCGCGCGGCTCGATCGTCCACAATCTCAACTACTGGGCCGAGGGCGTATTTGAGTGGGGACACAGCTCCGCTGATCGCAACTTCCTGCGGCAAGATCCGATCCGGGCGTGGGGCTGGGATTTCGGGCTCGAAAAACTGTTCGACGTACCGACGCGGCCGAGAGTCAGCGCCGAATACATGTTCGCCAGCGGCGATGGCGATCGCCTGTTCAGTCCCACGAGCGCGGCCGGCGGAAATCGCGGCGGCACACTCGACACGAGCTTCGTGGGCTTTGGTTTTCGCGACACCGGCATCGCCGCGGCCCCGACGCTGAGCAATCTGCACGTCTGGCGCGCCGGCGCGGCGTTTGCGCCCCTGGAGAACATCGAGTTGTGCCGCAACCTCGAGTTCGGCACCGACTGGTTCCTGTATCACAAGAACCGTGCGCGGGCCGCGATCAGCGATTCGACCGCCGACATGTTCGCGGGTTACGTCGGCTGGGAAATGGACTACTTCATCAACTGGCGTCTGGCGTCCGACGTGTCCTGGACCATCCGCTGGGGCGAGTTCTTCCCCGGCGCGGCCTTCAGCGACCAGGGCACCCGCTGCTTCCTCTTCACCGGCATTACGTGGAGTTTCTAAATGCGTGGGCGTAATCCGAGACCGGCTGCCGACGCTGCCATCGTCCTCGCGGGGGCGATCTGTGTCCTGCTCACCGGCTGCCAACTCGGCGGGCTGCACGCGCCTGCCGAGCTGCCCGTGCCGCAGGGCAGCAGCGCCAAGCTCGTCATGTACATCAGCGCACAGCCGTTTGTCACCGCGGAACCGGGCTATCGCGCGGTCTATGTGTTGGCGAAAAGCGCAGAATTCTCCGGCGAATTTCCGGAGCTGACGGCGACGCTGCAGAAAGACGGGCTGATCGGCAAGGGCTGGGACTACGCCGCGGATCGCTGCCTCGACCGCGCGTCGGTCGGCTTCATGGTGTGCCGCGCTTGCCGCATACGCAGCGGGCTCAATTGGACGCTGACGGGACTCGGGCGCTACGCCTGGCGTGAGCTGCAATATCAGGGCATCGCCGGCCAGGGCAGCGAGACCGCGACGATGAGCGGCGGCGAGTTCGTGGGCGTGCTGCTCCGTGCTGAAGATTACCTAGTGCGAACGGGGAAGGGTGAGACGCCGAAGACGGAACTCGGCCGGCCGGGGTCGTGATAACCACACCAAAGGCTCGAACGCATGAAGATGGCTGCCGGCGGCTTGCCGGGCGCCCAGTGGCCATCTAAGCTGTTGTCGTGACGACCACGGATCCGAATACGGCCGCTGATGTCCTCCGCGAGTGGCTTCGTAACGAACGGCGACTGGGCGTGCCGCATTGGGAGGTGTCGGGGTTACCACCGCCGGTCGCGCCGCAGCCGACCGCGCCGCCGGACCGTGAACGCGCACGCCCGGAAATGTCTGTTGCACATTCGGAACACAACCGCACTCCACGACCGCCGGCTGTGGCGGCGGTACCGTCGGCGGTGAGCCTGTTCGCGGACGACCCAAACCTGCCGGCGTTGTGCCCGGCGGAGTTGTCAGCGACCGAGGCCGCCGCGGCCCTCACGCAGCTCGATACGCAATTCGTCAAGGGGTGCAAGAAGTGCCGGCTGCACGAGCACCGCACCCAGACCGTTTTTGGCGTCGGCGCGCCGCGGCCACAGCTTGTGTTTGTCGGCGAGGGGCCGGGAGCAGATGAAGATGCGCAGGGTGAGCCGTTCGTTGGGCGTGCCGGGCAACTCCTGACGCGGATGATCGCGGCGATGACGCTAACTCGTGAGCAGGTGTACATTTGCAACGTCGTGAAGTGTCGTCCGCCGGGCAATCGCACGCCCGCTGACGACGAGATGGAGACGTGCTGCCCGTATTTGTTTCGCCAATTGGCGGTTCTGCGGCCGAGGGTGATCGTGTCGCTCGGTCGTCCGGCGACGCAGACGCTGCTGGCGACGAAGGTCCCGATCGGGCGGCTGCGGGGCATGTGGCACGACTTCCCCCCGCCGGCCCTGGCCCATCTCGGGCTGCCGTCGGTGCAACTCATGCCGACATTCCATCCCGCGTACCTGCTGCGCAATCCGCCGGCGAAGGCTGACGCCTGGGCGGATCTGCAGAAAGTGATGGAAGCGCTCGGGTTGCTTGTGCCGCGCCGGCAATGAACTCCTCGGTAGAGCAAATCGCACCCCGGCTCAGAATGGCGCGGTGTGGGCCGGGTGAATGACTGTCGGCGTTCGCCGGTAGCACAATCTGGCGCGAATCCGGGTATTCACCTGTAGCGGGTGGCGCAGAACGCCCTATGTTATGGCGTCGAACGAGACCTGGAGACGCGGCGGTTGCGCGCATGTCGCCAGCAAGACGCTGAGGGACCACGAAGTGTCGTTTGCCCGCAGCCAGATTCCCGGCAACGGACAGCGTCCGTGCACGCTCTGCCTCGTCGGCGGCTCGTCGCTCGGACGGGCGGCCTACCGGGCGTTGCTACAGGTGGCGCTGCGGATAGAGGTCACGGTCGAGTGCGATTTCCGCCCCACTTCCGTCTGGAAGGCGATGCGCGCGCGGCCCGATGTCGCGATCATTGAAGCGGACAGCCCGCGCCCGGAAGTTCTGGACGCCGTCGAGATGATGGTCCGCCTGAATCCGGAGCTGCGGGTCCTGGTGGTCAGTGCGGCGATCGAGCCGGAGCGGGTGGCACCGTGGGCACGGCGTCGGCTGCACGGCTACGTCGTGAAGGACGCGGGCATGGAAGAGTTGGGGCTGGCCATCGACGCCGTGCTGCGGGGACGGGAGTACTTCAGCGCCGGAATACGCGAAATCCTCGCGCGGGCGGCGTGGAATACGCCTGCGAACCGGCTGAGCCCGCGCGAGACGGAACTGCTGCCGCTTCTGGCGCGCGGGCTGACTTTGCGCGACGCCGCGGCCAGCATGTCCATCAGCTACAAGACCGCTGATTCCTACCGGTCGAGCCTGCTGCGAAAACTGAACGTCCACGACCGCGTGGAACTGGCCCGCTACGCGATTCGGCAGCGGATTATTGAGCCATGAAGGCCCGTCAGAACACGAAGCGCCAGCGAGTGCGAGGCAACAGCCAACAGGGGCAACAAGGCAACGGGGCAACTGGGCAACTCTGCAACAGGTGAAGGGGTCGGCGCGATGCGTTGTGCGAGAAAAGACTCCCACAAGCGCGAGTCAGAACACGAAGCGCCAGCGAGTGCCGATCAGAGCCGCGACCGTAAGGGAGCGGGGTTGCAGCCGAACCGAGCCCCAATCTAGCTTCTGCGGGAATCTCTCTCGGGGCTACCGCCCCGCGTATCCCATACCACGTGGCGGGGCTTTCCTACCCGGCGCAGTGGTGTCCCTCCACCGTCAGCCGGCAAGAACGTACGACGGGTGCGACAGTCGCGGCGGCGTTGAGGGACGTGCCGATCCGCGCAGCCCCGCCTACGAGACGCGCCGCGTGTCTTTTCGGATTTTTGTTCAATTCTCAATAATCAATGCTTGACGAGCGACTTTTTATAGGGTAGTATATAGTAACTACAAGTTACCGGGCGATGCCTGGGGCGGACGATGGCGGTGAATGGGGTATTAAAAACCCCAAACCCCAAACCC
>JAGVEP010000051.1 GCA_020058145.1 Phycisphaerae bacterium
CACATCCGCCGTCGCCGACGACAGTCCTGCACCCAGACCGACCAGTCCCAAGGCCACCAATTTGATCGTACTTCGTGCGTGCATGGTTGCACTCCTTCTAACGAGAAACCCAACCTCTGCCCCGCGCACCGCGCGCGGAGCGCTGTTCTTCAACCAAGCGATTTCCCGAGTCTGTCTCGCCAGCCGCGCCTGCCCGACCGCTGGGGGCCCGCCAGGCGCCGTTCTATCTGTGTAGACGATGCACCCGGCGAAGTGGCGGAAGAACGTGGGAAAAAAGTCGGGCAGTCGGCGCGGTGCCGCGCGGGATGAATCCCGCGGCTCGGAAGTCGGGTGGGAGGCGCCGTCGCCGTCGCCATCGACATCGGCACCTCCCACCATCCTGCCCATTTACCACACTTCGCCGGAACCGCCGCTCAAGAGGGCCACGAACGGGTCGACGTCGTTGGAGGTCACGAAACCATCACCGTCCAGGTCCCCCTTCAGGTAATCGCAATTGGGGTATGCTGCGCCGTAGCCGACCGGGTCGGAAAGCGCCAGCACAAACGGGGTGATGTCGTCGAAGTCGAGCTGGCAGTCGCAATTCATGTCGCCCGCGACGGCGGCCATACAGTAGAGCTGATGCACTTCGTCCGCCGGCAGCGCCCGGTCGTAGATGCGGACCTCGTCTATGTCGCCCTGGAAGAACCAAGCGAGCACGTTGCTCGGAGCGCCAATCCGGAGGTTCTGCGCCGACCCGCTGCCCCAAGGACCAACCGTCGCGCAAGCTATGAGTTCGCCGTTCAGATAAATCTTGATGCTGTCCGATGCCAGACCGCCATCCCAAGTCCCACACACGAACTGCCACGCGCCCGATTGCGCGGTGGCATTAGCCCCGCCTCCCCATCCGTCCGCCCGAGAGCCGCCGAACTGCCACAGTCCGCTCGGGTAGATCATCGTGCAGAAGCCATGAGCAGAGGCAGTCTGCCCACCGTTGGAAATGACATAGCGGTTCCCAAAGGAAGTTGGCTTAACCCAGGCGCATACCGTATACGGCGGTTCACTTTGCACGGGGCTCGCGACCTGCACATAGTCGTTCGAGCCATCGAAATGGAGCGCGCTCCCGGACACGCCCGCTGTCCAAGCGGCCTCGCCGTTGATTGTGCCGTTATAGCCGCCCACGCTATCGTGCAGGATGGTGCCGCTTCCTTCATCGAAGTTCCAGTAGGCGACCAGGCCGTCGTTCAAGTCCGCGCGGGCCATCGGCATGCTGAGCAGGGCAAAACTCAGCGCGGCGACACCCGCCAGCGCCCAATACGTGTTCGGATGGTGTGATCTCATTTCAGTGCTCCTTCTAACGAGAAACCCAACCTCTGCCCCGCGCACCGCGCGCGGAGCACTGTTCTTCAACCAAGCGATTTCCCGACTCCTGTTCGCCTGCCGGGCTCGTCCGACCGCTGGGGGCCCGCCAGGCACCGTTCTATCTGTGTAGACGATGCACCCGGCGAAGTGGCGGAAAAATGTGGGGAAAAAGTCGGGCAGTCGGCGCGGTGCCGCGCGGGAAGACTCCCGCGGCTCAGGAAATGCGCGGGAAAAAAGCGGAATGCCGACCGCCAAATCCGCCGCCGTGACGTCATAATAGTTGGGCGCGAGTTAGCGAGGGCGCCGGATGACCAGTCAGTGCGATAGTCGTGGAGCGGTTGACTTGACGCCGTCGCTGATCGTGCGGCTGCGGGCCGGTGACGCGCACGCCGGTGCGCTGCTCAACAACGTGTATCGCACGGCTATGCAGCGTTTTTGCCTTACATATCTGAGAAATCCGGCGGATGCCGAGGACGCGGTCCAGGAGATTTTTTGCAAGGTGCTAAGCGCACGCGAAATCCCGGACAACTTCCGCGCCTGGCTGTACCGGATCGCCCGCAACCAGTGCCTGGATATGGTGCGCAGTCCTGCGCGGCGGCGCGCCGTGCCGGCCCTATTTGGCTCAGACCTGCCGGCCGGTTCGACCGGCGACCTGACCCGCCTCGTCCGGCGGGAACAGCGTGACCGGCTCATGGTCCTCGTGGCCGCGTTGCCACCCGAACTGCGCGAAGTCCTGTGCCTGCGCTACGGCGAGGGGCTGGCGCGGGGCGAGATCTCGCACGTGCTGGATATTCCGGAGTCGGTCGTCAAATCGCGCCTCTTCGAAGGACTCAAAAGGCTGCGCGAGCACACCTCCCTGCTCGGCGGCTGAGCGGCTGACCTCACACGTTGAATTTGATGGTGATGATGTCCCCATCCTGCACGACGTAGCCCTTGGGCTCAAGGCGGACCTTGCCCCCCGCCTTGGCGTCGCGCAGCGAGCCCGCGGCCAGCAGATCGTTGAAGGCAATGGTCTCCGCCTTGATGAACCCCCGCGCCAGATCGGTGTGAACGCGCGCCGCCGCCTCTACGGCCGTCATGCCCTTCGTCAGCGGCCAGGCCCGTACTTCCTCGGCGCCCGCGGTGAGCATGAAGACGAGGCCCAACGCATCAAAGCACGCCCGAATAATCCGATTGCGCGCCAGGGCCGCAATGCCGTAGTCCGCCATAAAGGCCGGCCGGTCCTGCGGGTCCATGGCCATCAAATCGGCCTCGAGCGCGGCACACGCAGCCAGAGTACCGGCCGCGTGCGGAGCGACAAAAGGCGGCGGCGCCCCGAGCTGCTGCTCGCCGACGTTGAATACGACCATGAACGGTTTCTGGGTCAGGAAGCCGAAGCTGCGGAGCGTCTTCTCCTCCGGCCCAGGCTGGACCACCGTGCTGAGCGGTTTCTCGTGCTCCAGAGCCGCCTGACAGCGTTGCAGCAATACGAGCTCGTGCTTCTGCTGATCGTGTTCCTTTGAAGGTTTGGTCAGCGCCTTGTGGAGCTTGTCGACGCGGCCGGAACAGATCATCAGGTCGGCCAGCAGCATCTCGTCGTGCAACATGCGGAGGTCGCGCTCGGGGTCCACACCGCCCAGATGGGCCGGAACCGATTCCGATGGAAAGGCCCGCAGCACCAAGACGAGGGCATCGGCCATGCGCAGGGTCGGGAGGTGCTTCTCCAGCCCCGCCTTTTCGACGTCGCCCGCCCCGCTGCCGGGCAGGTCGACGAAATCCATGGTCGCCTCGGTTCGCTTCTTCGGATCGTACACTTTCTCAAGGAAATCCAGCCGCGGCTCGGGAATGTGGACGGCCGCCAGAGTCTCCTCCGCCGGCTTGATGTGGTCACGGGGTACGCCGGTGATGGCGCGGAAAAGCGTGGTCTTGCCGGAGAACGCAAAGCCGACGATGGCCACACGCATAACAAGCTCCCGCGAGAGGGGTTGTCGGTCGCAGAGCGCGGCTCAAAATTGCCGGCCGCCGGTCGGGCTACGGGTTGCCGCGGCGGGTGTCCGATATATGATAACGAGCCGTGTAGCGGGCGTGTAGCCGCCGGAGCGCCGTTGGGCCCCGGTTGGCCACGCCGGTTTTGCAGGCGGTCCGGAACCATGCGGTGCATCCCTGTCAGCGTGTTGCTCGGCAGTCTGGCGCTGTTCGCGTGCGGGTGCCCGAGTGAGAACTATCCCAACCTGCTGCCGGCCACGGGCGTTGAACTGAACCGCGTCCTGCAGAACAGCCAATTGACGCTGCAGGAGACACGGACGGAACTGGCCAATCTGGGCGTGGACCCCGTGACAATCAATGGTCTGCTCCAGGCGGACCGGCTCGGCAACCAGTTCGGGGGCGACCTGCGCACCGCCTACACGAAAATCACCCAGCCCGATTTCATGAGCCTCACGCCGGATGAAGTCCAGGTTTGGGGCGACGAGGCGAGCGCGCTCGACCCCAACGACAGTCTGGAGGTCACGCTCACGGATGCGGCAGCGCAGGCGATCGTCACGCTGTTCCGCAACGAGGGCCTGGCGTCCGCGACCGCGCTCGAGAACTTCCTGGCCGACCCGCTGAGCAGCATCCCGAGCGCCATTCCCGATGGCGTGCTGCAGAGCCTGTTCGTGGATTTCGATCCCGAGAACCTGCTGACAAAATTACCTTGAGGAGACCACTACGATGAACATGCGAAGAACGACCGCGTTGGTGACTTGCGGGTTGTGCCTGCTCGTACTGGCTGGCTGCTTTGCGTCGCCCTGGTCGCGGACCGGCAACCAGGGTGGCAGTACGCCGCTGACGCTGCTGCCGAAACTGTTGGCGGGCGACATCGGCGGCCTGAATCCGGACGACATTCAGGTCCTGACCGACACGATCCGTGACATCAGCCAAGCGTCGATTGACGAGGTGAGTGACGATCTGGCCGCCGCC
>JAGVEP010000529.1 GCA_020058145.1 Phycisphaerae bacterium
GAGCCCCACGCGCCAGCGTGGGGTTTTCCGCGGAGCGCGCTGCGCGGACCCCAGGCTCGCGCCTGAGGCTCGGACGGCGAGCTTTCCGCCACAGTTTTGAACTACACCCCCGGCAGACGGGCGGATGGTGAGAGCATCGCGGCGTGGCTCCGTCTTGCCCAATCCCTTCAAGCCCTGTACAAAACGACACCGATTTCGTCTTTAGCACACGGGAGAACGTGATGAAAGTGTCCGACGCGCTGGCGAAGAAAATCAAGGATCGCGAGTTGCTGGTGGGGATCATGGGCTTGGGCTACGTGGGCCTGCCCCTGGTGCGCGAGTTCTGCAATTCCGGCATCCACGCGCTGGGTTTCGACATCGACGAACGCAAGGTGAAGATGCTCAAAGCCGGGAAGACCTACATAGAGCACCTGCCGGGCGAGTTTTTCAAGAACCTCATCCAACAGGGGCTTTTTGAGCCGACCGCGGATATGGACCGCCTCCGTGAGCCCGACGCGATCCTGATCTGCGTCCCGACACCGCTGGACAAGATGCGTGACCCGGACATGAGCTACATCGAGAGCACGACGGCGGACATCGCCAAGCGGCTGCGGCCGGGACAGCTCATCGTACTCGAATCGACCACCTACCCCGGCACGACGCGCGAGGTGTGCCAGCCCATGCTCGACGCGACCGGGCTCAAGCTCGACAAGGACTACTTTTTGGCGTTCTCGCCCGAACGCGAGGACCCCGGCCGAACCGACATGACCACCCGGCAAATCCCGAAAGTCGTTGGCGGCGCCACCCCGACCAGCGGCAAGCTCGCCGCCGCGGTCTACGCCCTGGCGCTCGATACCGTCGTACCGGTCTCAACGTGCGAGGTCGCGGAGGCCAGCAAAATCGTGGAAAACGTCTATCGCTGCATCAATATCGCGCTCGTCAACGAGCTGAAAATGCTCTTCGACCGCATGGGCATCGACGTGTGGGAGGTGATCGCGGCGGCCAAGACCAAGCCGTTCGGCTACCAGCCGTTCTATCCCGGGCCGGGCCTGGGCGGGCACTGCATCCCGATCGACCCGTTCTACCTGTCGTGGAAAGCCCGGCAGTACAACATGACCACGCGGTTCATCGAGCTGGCGGGCGAAATCAACACCCACATGCCCGAGTATGTCGTCATGAAGGTAATGGACGCCCTGAACAACCAGGGCAAGGCCCTGCACGGGGCGAAAGTCCTGGTGCTGGGCCTGGCGTACAAGAAGGACGTTGACGACGTGCGCGAGTCGCCCTCGGTAACGCTGATCGAGTTGCTGCGGGCGCGCGGGGCCAAGGTGGATTATCACGATCCGCACATCCCGACGGCCAAGCCGATGCGCGAGCACAACATCACCGACCTGAAGAGTGTGCCGCTGACCGCGGCGAACCTCAAGAAGTACGACTGCGTGCTGATCGCCACGGATCACAGCACGGTCGATTACGACCTGGTGTGCCGCTGCGCCCCGTTGGTGGTGGATACGCGCAACGCGACTGGTAAGAAACGCCGCGATCCCAAGCGCGTCGTGAAGGCCTGACCGCTCCGGCGGCGAACCGGCCGGATCGGGGAGCAGCGGCGTCCCGCCGGTGCGGGAGACCCCCACACGGGGCGGTCAAGAACGGGTCGCACCCCCGAGACGCTGATGCTCTCCTTTGCGGATTGCGCAGTACGGCACAAAAAAGCGGGTCGCACCGGCGAGATGCCGATGCTCCCCTTTGCGGGTTGCGCGGCACGGCGCAAGAAAAGAGGGTCGCACCGGCGAGACGCCGATGCTCCCCTTTGCGGATTGCGCAGTACGGCGCAAGAAAAAAGCCGGATCGGTTGCGACTTACGTGAAGGGTAAATAGCGCCAGCCTATACCCCGCGGGCAGCTTCGCCCCGCGACGCGGCGTTACCCATCCGGTCCGTCGACAATGCGCCGATCCGGCAAATGAGACTCACTGTGGGCGCTCTCCAAGCGCCCACCTAATCCAACTCCCCTCACCAGAACTTGAATTTACCAGCCGCTGGCGCTGCACAACTGCTGGTCCTCGGCAGCGCCAGGGTCGCCGCGACATGCGTTTCGGCAACCATGGACGACACTGGTATTATTCATCGTCTTCGGCCGCGAGTCAAATGAAACTGCGGAATTCGACGGGAATTTACCGCTGCTTAGGGCGGGACTCCCTCAGCGGGCGGCGTCGCCACTTCATCAGCGGCCCGCGTCTGCCGACTCTGACGAACTGTAACCGCGTGATCCACAAGAACTTGCCCAAAATTCGCCGGTAGCTCGCCACCGGACACCGGGATGACGGCGACGCCCTCGGCCCCGCGCCGGGCGAATACGGAGCAAATCAGCCAGGTTTGTTCCATGCGCACAACGGCCGGCGTCTCCGGCATACTCTTCCCAAGTAGCTCCGCCGCCCAGGCCACGGCCTCCCGACCGAGGCGCCGATCGGGTACCAGTGGCCCGTCAGATAACTCGCCGCGGCGAAACAAAAGCAGCTTCCAGGCCTTGCGGCGTGTTGCCGGTAAGGCGAGCAGCAGGTCCCAACGCGCGGTGGTTCGCAGGTGTGGTTGCCATTCCGCTTGCCAACGCTGTGCAAACCGGACTTGCTGCTTGAGCAGGCCCGCCCGCTCGAAATTCAGCGTGGCCGCCGCCTGTCGCATACGCTCGTCGGCCGCCGTGAGCCACTCCGCGCCGCCTCCCTGGACGAAGTGCCAGGCCGCCTGGCAGCGCTCGATATACGGCCCCAGCGTCGTCGCCCCATCACACGGGGCGTCGCAACGGCCCATCTCGGCGTACGCGCAGCGTGTCCCGCGCGGCGAGTTACGCACCTGCTCGGGATAACGGCACAGATCGAACAAGTCCCACAGACCGGTCAGCGCTTCCTGACAGCCCCTGTGCGTCGGCCAGGGTCCGCTGAATTCGCCCGGCAGGCACCAAATCCGCTCGCTGACGCGGATTTCCGGGACGGGTTGCAACCAATCGACGTGCAGAAACCACGCTGGGCCGAACGAGACCAGCTTGCGGTATTCCTGCGGATATAGCGCACGGGCCAGGCGGTAGTACCACCACTGCCCTTCGAACGCCGTCGCGAGCGGTCGCCAGCGCACGCCACGCGCGATCTCGGCCACGTCAGCTTTACCCTTGCGCTGCTCGGGCGGGGCCGTGAGGCGTGTGACGAGCAGGCGGCGGAGAGCCTGCGTTGTCCCCAACTGGATCGTTGCACCGGTCGCATCCAGGAGCAGATAAACCGCCGGGAGGTTGGGCAGCGCGGCCAGGTCAGCCAGCGTCGGGCGGGCCGGCCAGGTGTGCGCTTGGGGGAGCGTGCTCGTCCAATCCGGTGCGGTCGACATGGTGTGTATCTCAGAGCCGCGCACGCGCGACTCTGACGATCAGACCGGCATCCCCGTGATCGTCGCTTCGAACACCATCGCGTTGTCGACAAATCCCTGGGATGCGCAGATCAGCCGCCGAGGTTTCATCTGCACACCGTGGCCAACGATGACGAGCCGGGCCGGGGGTTGGACCACACCGCGGAACTTGACCCCATCGACGCCGGCGAAACCGAGGAAGCGCATGTTGGGAAATAGCCGGTGGTAGAGGAAGCTGGCGAGTTGGGCGGCGGCCTCGATCATGAGCACGCCGGGAAAAAGCGGCCGGCCTGGAATGTGCCCGCGCACCCAGAACGCATCCGTCCGAATGTCGTGGTAGCCCGCGTAGATGCCGCGTTCCGTGTCCCCGTACACAACGGCATCAAGTAAACGGAATTCGTACCGG
Organism: Phycisphaerae bacterium; assembly: GCA_020058145.1. Taxonomy (GTDB): domain Bacteria; phylum Planctomycetota; class Phycisphaerae; order UBA1845; family Fen-1342; genus JAGVEP01. The sequence continues at coordinate 3,774 of JAGVEP010000529.1, forward strand.
TGCGGGTTATGACGCTCGATTTCCGCGGCGTCGGCCACACACTGCGACAGGTCGAGCTGCGCGGGATCGAGAATTAGCGGCGGCGGCATCGGAGCTCACCAACTGCCAGGTGTGGGCGGAAGGGGGGATGGCTCCGGGGGCCGCTAGGGCTGCGGCGGCGGTCCGTCCGTGGCGCGCAGCTCCAGCACCTTTTCACGTACCGCCTGGGCCATGTTCTTGATGTCCTGCATCATCTTGCGTACGCGTGTCCCGGCCGCCTTGTTGCCCCCCATCGCTTTGTAAATGTCGTCCGCTACCTCTTCGACGAGCTGCTTGAGCTTGAGGTATTCCTCCATGGGCGTTCTCCATGTTTAGGCGTGCCAGGGGCTTGCGACGCGCCAGCCACAGACGGCACTCGCCGGCTGCGGTCCGCGCACCCCGTCCGGCGCGACGGCACCGCGGGGCCCGAATGGCTTCCGGGAAGGCGATTTCTAGCACCCCGCCGGGCCGATTGCAAGTGGTTGGGGGTGGCACGAGCGAGTCCCTGGGCAAGTTCAAGCGGCTCCCGGGCGTCGAGCGCCCGCAGCCAGCCCCTCACCGCCGTGCTCGATCCATGCCCGCAATCGTCGCGTCAACGCCTCTTGCAGCTCGAGCGCCGCGTCGCCGTGCAAGCCCTCGTCTGCGGCCAGCGTAAGCGTGCCTGGCTCACTGGCCGCGTCTGAGGCCGGCTCAAACCGTGTCCGCAGGATGTCGGTGCGCACACCGGGGAACTCCGTGGCCGCGTCGAACTGGACGGCGTACTTCAGCCCCTCCGCGGTATCGAATTGCCAAGTGATGGACTGGCGCGTGAGGTGCTGGCGTGCCCATGACGTCCTCTCGCAGGCCTCGCGGGCCAGCCATTTCATGAAGATCATCAGCGGCTCGGCCGGCAGCCCGTCATGCGGGTCGCGCTGGTCAATCCGGCCCGTGCGAACGAGCAGGTGCCGAGCCGGCGACCCGCCGAGCGCCGGCTGGGTAATGCCCAGATGGGCCAACCGGCGTTCACGCGACGCCCAGCGCGC
>JAGVEP010000330.1 GCA_020058145.1 Phycisphaerae bacterium
AACCCCAGCAGCCCGGCCCCAAGCGGTGCAAGGTGCCCCAGGTCGCTGTCTGCGCGCTCCGCCAGCGGAAACACGCGGCCACTGTCGTTATCACCGATCAGGGGCACGTGGCCCGCGCTGTCGCACAGCACGGCAACCGCACGATAGGCCGCCGCGAGTCGGCCGCGCGCCGTGGGGCCGAGTTCGTGCCCGCTGACGCGACACGCCAGCCAGCCCAGCGTGGCGAGTTCGACCATCAGACGGTGGTACGTCGTCGAACACTCGCGATTGAAGCCGTCGGGACCGAACTGCTGGCGGATTTCCCGGTCCAGCTCGCGGGCTGCGAAAGCCGCCCACTCGACGGCCGGGGAATACGGCGTGAGCACGGTACCCAGGACGGCCAGCCCGACGATGTCGCTGAAATAATGGTTGGTGCGGGCCCCGAAGACCCACTCCAGATTGTCGCGCACGAAATGGCCGTGCGTCGCGAGCGCGGCCCACATGCGACGCCTCGTCGGCTCGTCGAAAGTGCGGCCCCAGGCCGCCAGCGCGGCGGTCCAACTGATCGCCCGCAGCGCTACGTCCATCGCGCAGGCCCAGTTAACGCCGCGCGCGAGGGGGTTGGCGGCCAGCCAATCCGTCCACTGTCGGAGAAACACGTCGCGGTAGCGGTCCGGCTCTGTCCATAGAAAGGCGAAAACGTGCTGAAAACGGGACAGCTCCCACGGCACCTTGATGTCCGGCCCGTCGTAACTCAGGCAAATGGGGACGTCGAGGTACAAGCACTCGGACGGGAATGGCACGTCGGCCTTCCAGTCGTCGTGCCAGCGTATCCGGCCGTCGGAGTCGAGAACCGATGCCAAGCCGCTGCCCAGCAGGTCAAAGCGTCCCTCGGCCGCCGCAGCGGCGCGGCGCTGTGCCGCGGCGTGTAGTTCAGGCCAGCGCTGCGCGGCTTCAGTGAGCCAGGTGCGGTCGGCCGCCCCGGGCCATAGGCGTGCCGCGGCGGCGGCGGAGAAGTTCGCGGGCATGGCCTCTGGGGAGACAGCGACCTGCGCAGCCTCCCAGCGCGTGCGCCGTCGCGAGGTGACATGCCACCGCCGGACGCGATCCAGCAGCTTGTAGACCGGAGCCGCGGGTTGGTCCCACCACAGTCGCAGGAGAATGCGCCGAAGGTCCATCGCGTCAGTCGCGTATTCCCGGGGCGCGAATCGAACCTGGCCCACCCGGCGCGCTGGTGAGCGCGGTCGCACTGCTCGCCAACGACGCTGGCATCGTCGACAGCCCGCGGGGCATTGCCTGGGGCGCCCCCACCACCGGCCATGCAACCGTCGGAACCGGGTGGCGGGCTGCAACAACCATCGCCAGCAGCGGGAAGAAATAGAGGACATAATTGAAGATTGTGTTGAACATCTGGCCGGAGGTGAACGGCAGATTCACCGCCAGCAAGCCCAGCGTGATAACCCAGCCCGCCCGGCACCCGAGGACTAGTTCTTGCTGCACCGGGTCGAGCGCTGCCAGCCGCGATTTGCGCGTCAACCGGAGCGTCCCGACGAACAACATGCTGAACGCGAGCGCACCGAGTAGCCCCATGTCAAGCAAGACGCCGGCGATGCTGCCATGGACGGAAGCGAAACCGGTCTTCATCGCGGCCCAGTTGTTCAGGCCGAGTCCCGTCAGCGGGCTGGTGGTCCAATAATCCAGCCCTTCCATCCAGAGAAACCAGCGCGACTCGCCGGTCAGGCCATGCGAGCCTAACTCGGACAGACGCTCCCAGAGTAATTCGAAGCTGATGTGCGACCGCGACAAGATGGCTGATGTCATGCCAATCATCGCCACCGCAATCAACCCCGTAACCAGCAAGCCCTTTCCGCGGAAGCTGTCCCGCAGAACGTGGCCCGGCACCCAGGCCAGTACCAGCAAGCCGAAGAAGACCACCGGCCCGCGATGGCCACCGAGCCCGAATAGCACGCCGAGCAGCAGGGCGAACGACAGCCAACTGAGCCCGAGGCCCAGGTTCCGTCGCAGAGCCAGCGCATATCCGTACCATAGCGCCCCGCCAATTGTCGACATACAGCCGATTGCGAAACTCCCGGTCGCACCAACAAAGCGCTGGTCGATCTCGCGCACATACCAGGCCGAAACCTGGGTCCCGTAGATGACGCGGCGCACGTCATAGATGCTGATCAGTACGAAACCTGCAGCCAAGCCATACCAGATTACGCGGTAGTCCTCGACGTCACGCAGTCGGCGGGCCACGGCCAGCGTCACCAGAATCGGCACGACAAAGCGGCCCGCGAGCGTTCCGACGGCGTATTCTGGAGCCTGCGCGAGGATCGTCGAGATCACGGCCGACACCAGCACGAGCACCCAGGCCAGACTCAGTTTCCCGGCCGGGCGATCGTGCCCCGGTGCCCGGCCGCTGGGACCGAGAAAGCCCGTAATGAGCACGGGCAGCGCCAGCAGCACTTCCAGCCCCAGGCCGGTCTGCTCGTCGCCCACGAAGAAATACGCCGCCGCCTGGCAGATCGGCAGAAAGCCGTAGAAGAGCGCCGCTGCAATGGGAAAGCCGTGTGCGGTCCACCCCAGGAACAGCATGAGCACCGCGGCCACGGGGCAATAAACGAACGATACGTTAGCGGAGAAGGTAGCGCTCCCCGACAAACCCACCCAGTTCGCTACGGCGACTCCCGCGCTCGTCAGCACCCCGATCAGGACGACGGCGGTGACCCAGCGCCGATCCCGCGCGGGCGCGGCCGGCGGCGACAACGCTGGAATTGCGGAAGTCGAGAGGGACCAATACGGATCCATGTCACCTTCGTCGCCAAATGTAAGGGTCGGCACCAGCTAGGCGCCTACTTCACCGGTCCCTTCCGGAGGTGGTCGCACCTTGATGACTCGAGCTGGAACTCCAACGGCAACAACATAGTCGGGAAGGTCGCGCGCCACAACGGCGCGCGCGCCGACGATGCACCCTTGGCCGATGTGCACGCCCGGCAATACACTGCACCCGGCTCCAAACCACACATCGGGTCCAATATCGATCGGGCTGGAAGTCAACGGCTGCCCGCGCATCGGTCGCCCGCGCGCCATGCCGTGGTTCACATCGGTTATGTACCCGTACGGCGCGATCATGCCGTGGGCCCCGATGCGCACCGAGCCGTGGACCAAAATCACCGTGCCGCGACCAACATACGTGTTGTCCTCGATTTTGAGCCGCGCGTTCGGCCACACATTCACGTAAACGCCGCGTCCCAGCCACACGTCGTTGCCAATTTCAACCTGTCCGGCGTTATCGATACGCACCCCGGGTTCCACCAGCAGGTTGCGCCCAAACTCAATTCCCTGTGCCCACAGCCAGAAGCGTCGCCACACAAAGCCCGCACTCGACAGCCTGCGGGCGACCTTCCACACGAGCCGGCAGAACTTGCGCATGTGTGCAGCACTCCCATGTTGCGGGCTACTTCACGGCCTCGCGCGCGCGGCACGCCGCCGCGGCCTCCGCCGCA
>JAGVEP010000024.1 GCA_020058145.1 Phycisphaerae bacterium
AGCCGCCGATGAGGCCCAGGCGCGGTCGGCCGCCCGTCAGGCGCACTCCTCGCAACGGCAATTCGTCGCCGACGTGCGCGCCGAGCTTACCCGCCTGTTGGCGCTCATCGAAGCCGGAATCGACTTCGCCGACGAAGAAGACGTGCGCTTCGTGGGGCCCCAGGAAGTCGTGCAGTCGCTTGACCGCCTGCTCAGTCGCCTGCACGAATCGCGCCGGCGGGAACCACGCGACGAGCGCGCTGTCCGGCCGCACGTGGCGCTCGTGGGTCGGCCGAACGCCGGCAAGAGCACGCTGTTTAACGCGCTGCTGGGCTACGAGCGGGCCCTGGTCTCTCCGGTGCTCGGTACGACCCGCGACGTGCTTTCAGCGGAGATCGGCCTGGGGGGGGTTACGACCGTTTTGCAGGACTGCGCCGGGCTCGGCGACAGCGCGGACGAGCTGGCGCTCGCCACACACCTGGCGACCGAGCGGACCGCCGCGCAGGCCGATCTGATACTGTGGGTACACGCCGCGGACACCGCCTGGGACGCGCGCGAAACTGCGGTCTGCGCGCCACTGCCCAGCGAGCGGCGCGTGCTCGTGTGGACCAAGGTCGATGCGCCCACGCGCCACCCGCTGGCCGGCGTGCCGATTGGGTTTGTGGACCGCGTGGAGGTAAGTGCGCGCGCCGGAACCGGAATCGAAGAACTCCGCGCCGTACTCGACCGGCGGTTCCAGCGCCGGTTCCTGGTGGGCGGCGTTGCGCGACACCACGGCGAGTTCGGTGTCGCGCTCGATGCTTTGCAGCGCGCGCGAGCGCTCGCGGAGCGGTCAGCGGGGCCGCAACTTTCGGCCGCGGAACTCGTCTCGCTGGAGCTGCGCGCCGCGCATGCCGCGCTCACCGAAAAAAAAGAGCGCGACCTGGAGGAGGAGATTCTCGATCGAATCTTCGCCCAATTCTGCGTGGGGAAATGACCGTGGGCGATTTCCAGCGCGCTGGCGCAGACGTAACTTGTTGCAGGGAAGACGGTTGCGACTGGATCCCGGCCTGGACGCGGCGTCGGGGTCTTTTTTCCTCGGACTCATGTTTCCCGGCCGCCTTCCCGATGTATAAAGTGGCGGCTGGTGGAAAAATGGCTGCCGGGCCGCGCGGCTAGTTGACGCCGGTTTGGAACGAGGTATAATGATTAGGGTTTAATACCGGACCTTGCAGCGGCAAGGTCAGAAGTACCTGGCTTCTTTCCCCTCCGGAGAGCACCGGGACGCCTTAGGGCCCCTGGTGCCCTCTTTTTTTGCTCCTTCCCAGAACCGGGGTGACATCGCACAGTCCGATAAGGAACTGTTCGGCGATGGTCATATCGATCGCAACGTGTCGTAGAAGAAATCCAGTTTTGTTTTTTCCCGGCGCGTTCGGTGGATAACGCCGCCGAATCGCGCAGCGACTCCGCATGGCAGTGCACCGCACGCGGGCGCACCTGGCTTTCAGATTGCGGTATAATCGGAGTAGCGGAGCTCCGAGGCGAGCCCGCAACCTGAAGGGGCGAGCGGATGCTTGCCGAGAGACGCCAGATAGGGCCGATGCGCGAGCGGGACAAGCGGCACAACTTTCCCTGCGACCATGTCGAGTCACAGACTGGCGTGCTCCGCCATATTCCGGCGGACGTCTTGCGGTTTCGCACCCCAGGTGATAAACCTCCCTTGTTCACACTCCAGGGCCGGTCGCGGTCGGCAGCCGCTGGTGCGGGCCTGACGGGACCCCGGACGGGCCGACGCGACCCTAACAGACCGCTTCGAACAGAAGGAGCGACAGCAATGAAACCAAGCAATGGCGCGACGCGGACGGACACGCAGTTCTCGGTGTTCCTGGTCAATAAACCCAACGTACTGGCCCAGGTCTGTCAGCAACTCGCCGACGACAAGATCAACATCCTGGCCCTGAGCATGATGGATGCGAGTGAGCACGGCGTTCTGCGGCTGGTGGCCGAGAACCCTGCTCAGGTGCGCCACTGCCTGGGAGTCCTCAACGTCCCGCACGCCGAGACGACGGTGCTGGTGGCCACGCTTCCCAACCGTCCCGGCGCGCTGGCTGACGTCGTCGGCCGGCTCGCCGCCAGCCATATCAACGTCAGCTACGCTTACTGCACGACGGGGGCCGTCGGCGGGCACACGCTCGGCATCTTCCGGGTTTCCGACGTGAAGAAGGCCTCACAGATTCTCGAGGAGCGCCGGCCGCGGCGCAAGCCCGCCGCTACCGCGCGCGCCGTCGTCCGACCTCGCCGGATGTAACTCGCGTTGACGGACGCCTCCGGCCACAACTCGATTCCTCCGCCCGCTCCCGTGACGGCCCGGCCCGTTCCGCGCCCCAGCCATGTGCGCCGGTGGGCCGCCCTGATCTTGCTCGGCAGCGCCGCGGTGTTGGCGGTGGCCTTCTATCTGCGCCCGAGCGCCGGCGGCCTGGGTACGCACGCGCAACTCGGCGCGGGTCCCTGCGGTTTCCTGGTGATGACCGGCTACCCGTGCCCCACCTGTGGCATGACCACGGCCTTCGCCTACACCGTGCGCGGCCAATGGCTGCACGCCTTCTGGGCACAGCCGGCGGGTTTCCTGTTCGCGCTCGGCGTGCTGGGGGCGGCACTCGTCTCGCTGTTCGCGTTAGCGACCGGCCGCTGGCCGCGCTGGCATCTGCCGTTTTTCAGTCCCTTCCGGCTTTTTGCAGCCCTGCTGGTGCTGTTCGTGGGGAGCTGGGCGTTCAAGATCATGGTGGGCCTGGTCGACAAAACGCTACCTTATCACTGACCGGCCGCGCGAAATCACGGCGATCTTCCAGCGAGCCAACTTCGCAGGTAGTCCAGCGAATCGTCCGACCCCGTGGCCGCCGCGCGAAAGACCTCCAACGTCGCGGCCCAATCGAGGCCCGTCGTGCGGTACACGTCGGCGAACACGTCGAGATTCAAGTTGTAGCGGTGGTTCGCCAGCATCCACGCGTTATTGGTCGGCAACTGGGCGTATGACGCGAACGAATCGGGAAAGTACAGCGCCGGCTGGATTTCTTTCACAAACCGGTCGCGCCCCGCCTGGAATACGGCCTCCCGACCGGCCACTTTCTCGTCGGACAAAATCTCCTGCCCATAGAACGCCGCTAGGTCCGCGTATAGTTGCATGAGAAACGCGTTGACAGCGTCGGTGTCGGCGTAGAAGGCGAGCGCCGTCTGCGGCCAGCCCGAGTCCATCCCGAACTCTGCCGTCAGGAACTCGACTGCCCCCTGCCGTCCCACGAACGTGGCCAGCGACTCGTTAAACACGGTATTGTTGGGCCGCCAAACCGTGTTGTGCAGCAGCTCGTGGATGATCGTCTCGGCCAGCGAGAGCGTGCCCCGCCGCAGCATCGTCGAGCGCACCGGGTCGGCGAAGATGCCCAGCGTGCTATAGGCATCCAGTTCGTAGGTCTCGGTGTCGTAGCCCTCGTCGACGTACTGCTGCTCGACCGTGTGCAGATAGCCCTCATCGAAAAAAGACAGGTAGGGCACCTCGCCGACGACCGGGAATGTCCAGGTCTGCGGCTCGAGCGCGTCTTTTTGCGCCGCGGACAGGTTCCACGCGAGCGGATCGCCCCCGGTGTCGTAGAACATCGTGTAGGATGATCCGACGCGCAGACCAACGGTGTTGGCGGCGAAATCCCGGGCTTTGACGATCAGCCGCAGCTTAGCCGCATCCTGCTCCGAAAGCCGCCCGGACGCGAGCACGTCGTCGATCGGCTCCGCGTGCCCCTGGACGCGTGCCTGGCCCTGTGCCAACTGCGCGACGTACGCCAGGCCGTCACAGCCGAGCATGGCCACCGCGAGCAAGAGCATGGCCACGACGATTGGCGGGCGAAACCGAGACATGGCGGCGTTCCTCGCAATAATGCTCCGTGCGCACCCGGAGCCGCACCCCATTCTACGGTGCCCCGGCCGCATCGGCCGACCCCTCCACCGGTGCATCTGGGGTGTAGTCCAAAACTGTGGTAGCCGCCCCGCGCGGCGAGCCGCCTGTCCGAGCCCCACGCGCCGGCGTGGGGTTTTCCGCGGAGCGCGCTGCACGGACCCCAGGCTCGCGCCTGAGGCTCGGACGGCGAGCTTTCCGCCACAGTTTTGGACTACACCCGTGCGCCTGCGCCGGGGGCAGAAACCCGTTTGTGTTTTTCGTTCCGCGCGGTAGCATAGAGGGTTCTGGACGTCTCCGGGGGCCAGGCGATTGGTGTAGCCGTGTCGATTGACCCTCGTGAGCTGGATGACGCGCAAATAAACGATGCCGTGGCCGAGCAGGTCGGCGGGCTGTCGGACGCGGACCTCGAATGCCGCATGGCCGCCAGCCCGATGGCCCGGGCGCCCGATCCCGACGCCAAGGGCCGCATCACCGGCCGCGTCATCAGCATCAACCGGTCGGACGTCTTCGTGGACATCGGGAGCAAGGCCGAGGGCGTGCTGCCGCTCGACGAATTTGAGCCCGATGAACCGCCGCAGGTCGGCCAGGTGCTGCACCTCGTGCCGCAGGGGTTCGACCGCGAGTCCGGGCTGATGCGGCTCTCGCTGCGCGAGGCCAAGGTTCAGGCCGACATGGAGTCGCTCCGCGTCGGCGACGTGGTCAAGGGCCGCGTGACCGGCAGCAACATCGGCGGCCTCGAACTCCGCATCCACGGGCTGCGCGGCTTCATGCCGATGAGCCAGGTAGACCTGGTCCGCCACGAGGACTTCGGCTCGTTCATCGGCCACTGGCTCGAAGCCGAGGTGACTGAGGTCGACCGGCGTGGCAAGCGTATCGTGCTCAGCCGGCGGCGGGTTCTCGAGCGGGAGCGCGAGGAGGAGCGCCAGCAACTGCGGTTCCAGCTCGCCGAGGGGCAGGTGCGCAAGGGCGTGGTCCGCCGCATCGCGGATTTTGGCGCGTTTGTCGATCTGGGCGGCCTCGACGGCCTGCTGCACGTCAGCGACATCAGCTACAGCCGCGTGACCAGCCCAGCGGAAGTGCTCAAAGAGGGCCAGGAGATCGAGGTCAAGATCCTCAAGCTGGACCTCGTCAAGGACCGCATTTCGCTCGGGCTGAAGCAACTGGCAACCGACCCGTGGACCGTGGTGGGTGACAAGTACCGCGCCGGCGAGACGATCGACGGCAAGGTTACCAGGCTGATGGAGTTCGGGGCCTTCGTCGAGCTCGAACCGGGGATTGAGGGGTTGATTCCGATCAGCGAGATAAGTTGGATCCAGCGCGTGCGGCACCCGAAAGACGTGCTGAATGTCGGCGACCACGTGCGTGTAGCGGTCATGTCGGTCGTGCCGGACAAGCGGAAGATCGGGCTGAGTCTCAAAGCGCTCGCGTCCGATCCGTGGAATGGCGTCACCGAGCGCTACCAACCCGAAGCGGTCATCAGCGGTGCGGTGACGCGGCTGGCGGATTTCGGCGCGTTCGTGCAGCTTGAAGAGGGGATCGAGGGTCTGGTCCACATCTCGCAGCTCTCCGACCAGCGGGTACGCGCGGTGAAAGACGTGGTTGAGGTCGGGCAAGTCGTGCAGGCGCGCGTTTTGGCGGTCGATGCAGCGCAGCGGCGCATTTCGCTGTCGCTCAGGGGCATCGGTGGCCAGGAAGAAGCCCCCGCCGAGGCACAAGCCGGCGGGTTCGAACCGCCGCCGCAGGCGAAGAGGAAGGAACGTAAGAAGCCCCTGCGCGGCGGGTTGACGTGGTAGATGGGGAGGAAGGGACGGAGGGACGAAGGGACGCAGGGACGGAGGTGGGGATCGAGGGTGCTGCGGGCGTGTCGGCCGTGAGGAAAGCGGGTGGCCCACGAACCAACGTTCGGTCGGCGGTGCCCCGAGTCACCTGAAATCGCGCGGTGTCTGCGGGGTTCGGCCTACTATGGCTCAACCGGACAGCAAGGCGATAAACGGGTTCATGTCGTCGAAGTCGACGTCACCATCGTGGTCGCAGTCGGCATTCAGGATGTCGCAGTCCGGGTACGCCGCACTGTAGGCGGCCGGATCCGAAAGCGCCAACACAAAAGGGTTGATGTCATCGAAATTGACGACGCAATCGCAATTCATGTCCCCGGTGGCGTGTAGAGCGACGGTGAAAGTCACGCTGCCGCTGCTGATGGACGCGGTGGCCGCGCTCACCGGCGAGAAGTCCGGCGGCGGCACGATCTCATTCAGCGTATTCGCGATCGGACTGCCCAGCGAAAAGATGTAGACCCCAAATGTCGCTGGAGCTGGGAATGACCCGGCGGCCAAGATCTCCGGCCCTCCTTGGCCGACGCCTCCGCGGACGTCGAAGTCAAGGCCGATGCCATCTCCGGCCACCCCGAAGGTGTTCTGAGCCCCCCCGATCTGAACCAGATTCTTGGCTCCGGTGGCACCTACCGGCGTGCCGCCGTAGGCCGAGCCGACGCCGCCCGGCCCGGGATTGCTGATGCCGTCCGGGCGGTCGAAATCCTGCATGCCTTGCGGACGGGTGCCAACCGGAATGTCAAACAGCGCCGGGTTAGCTGGGTCCTGCAACAGGTTTACCGCGGCCAAAGCGAGTCCGAGGTTGTCACCGCCGCTGACGGTGAAGGAGATCGACCACTGGACCGACGCGCCTGGGTGTACCGTGCAGTTCGCGCTCGGCGACGAAAGACTGAACGTAACTGTTCCGCCCGCCTGTGTGGCGGTGCTCAAAGCGCCGGTGGCGAGACAGATGAGCAAAGTCCCGGCCCTAATAGCGATTCGAGCGACATCCGGCGCATCTCGCTGGGTGATTACCCTCGCACAAGTTGACATGTTAGCGTCCTCCGCGCTGAGCGTCCGGCGCTGGAGTGTCCGGCTGTGGGCAAGTTCCAGCCCCCAAGAATTTACCGGTTTCGCCGTCAATGATGTTACGAACATGGTTAAGGGCATCCTCGGACACGCCCGGCGGCGGCGGCTTAATCGGCCCAATGCCGCGCAGCGTGATGGCCCACACTGCGCGCGCCTTTCCACCCATCCGAGTCTGCACAACGTAGTGGGCGACGATTTGCTTTGCCAGGAACGGGTCGCCCTCGCCCTTCTGCTGGACGATGTCCAGGGCGCGCAGCAAGTCCACGCGCGGCGGCGCGTCTGGAAAACCGAGGTACATCTCCAGGCCCGACCTCGGCATCTGCTCCTCCGCGGACTGGGCGGAGGGCTCCGGGGCAATCGGGGGCACGCCCTCTGGCCAACGGGAACTGGCCTTGAGGAGGCGACCATTCGCGGGGTCGATGAGCAGGTCAAAGGCCCGCGAGTACTGGTCCTCCTCGCCCGGCCGAGCAGACTTGAGCTCGAGTTTCCACCCAGCGATCACGACATGCCAGATGGGCCGGCCGACGATCTGGTCCCTGAGGAACGGCGTGTTATCCTCGGCGAGCGTGACCAGTTCCGCAGACAGGCGCGCCGGACTCCGCTCGGGCAGGCCCACGATCTCGCGCGCCTTGGCAATGGCTTGCGGTTCGGTCTGAATCGCCCAAGCGTCACGCCCGGTCTTCTTGACGGGCTGGGTCTGCGCAGTCGCAGGTTCTTGGGCACGGCTCTGACCGAGCGATGCACCCGCTACCATCCCACAGAGGAGTGTCCGCAACGCGGCACATCGGTGTAAGCTCATCGTTGTTCTCCATGAGCGCGTCAAGGGTGCTTGTCCCAGACATTGAAGCCGGTGGCGTTCGTTCGTTCAATTCCCCACTCATTGGGGTCGTCCGTATGCAGGTCGCCGGTGGATATGTTCGCGTCTTCGAAAGCACCCCAGATTGTAGCATAGGCGCACTCAGTGAAGTGACACTTCTCGCTTGCCGTGCCGACCATCTGATCCTGTCTGCTGAGTATCTCGGCCTCCCACTGATAGTCGGTTCCGGTCACGTTCTTCCAACCGTCGCGCGTGAACTGCCACCACAACAGCCCGTCGTACTCGTACCTCCAGGTCCCGAAAAGAGACGATATCAGATAGCATTTGTACCGCTGGGTGCCTGCACTCGGCGCCTCGTCGGTGTGGAAGTCATAGTCGTCAAAGGCTGGGCCGGCCTTAGTTTCGGCATATCTCCGGAACAGGATCGTGGTCCACCCCTGGTCGCGACGGCGCTCGTAGCCGGTCTGAGCCCATTTGACGGGTTCTGCGCCTTGAAACTTGGCGACTCCGGTCCACGCGCTGCTCGAAGCCGGTTTTTTTGACCTTGGCTCCCCACACAGCGTCGTCGTGCGCGTGCGTATCTTCGCGCTGCACCCCGTCGCGCTGGCGGGCTTGCTCACCAAAGTGTACTTTCGTCCCAACGTGCACGGCGAGCCGGTGAAGCCCCCCCCCGAACGCTGCGAGATCGGCGAGATCGACCTTTCCATCCGGCGCGGCTCGGATTGGCGGACTCCGCTCGCTTACGGGCGCGGCTCGAATTAGGCGCTCAGACATTCACCCCCGGCATCAGCGGACCTTCCAGGCTTCGCCAGAGGTACCACGTCGCGTAACTGCGATAGGGCCGCCAGGGGTCGGCGAGGTCGCGGATGTCGCGCGCGGGCGGCGTCTCCTTGAAGGCGAAAAAGTTCTGCACCGCTTTGCGCAGGCCGAGATCGTCCACCGGCCAGACATCCGGCCGCTCCAGGCAGAAGATCAGCAGCATCTCCGCCGTCCAGCGGCCAATGCCCTTGAGGGCCGTTGTGGCGGCGATGACCTCGTCATCGTTCATCCGGCGGAGCTTGGCCGCGGTCAGGCTGCGCGTCGCGAAGGCTTCCGCCAGAATATGCACATATTCCGTTTTTTGCCGCGAGAGGCCAACACCGCGGAGCGTCGCCACATCGAGCGCCAGCAACGCCCGGGGCGTCACGCGCCGGCGC
>JAGVEP010000135.1 GCA_020058145.1 Phycisphaerae bacterium
CATCGACGCCACGCGGGCGCTGCTGGCCTCGCTGACCAGCTTGCCGCGGCCGCCGGTCAGCCTGCTGTGTGCGTCCGCCATTGGCTATTACGGCCATCGTGGCGCCGAGCCCCTCACGGAGGCGAGTGCCCCGGGCACCGGCTTCCTCGCCGAGGTCTGTCGCGACTGGGAACAAGCGGCCGCGACCGCCGCGGATTTCGGCACCCGCGTCGTCCACCTCCGCATCGGCGTGGTGCTGGCACGCGACGGCGGGCTGTTGGGCAGGCTGCTGACACCGTTTCGATTTGGTCTCGGCGGTCCGGTCGGCCACGAGCGGCAATACCTGAGCTGGATCACGATCGATGACGTGGTGGGGGCCGTGCGGCACATCCTCGGAAGCGCAACACTCCGCGGTCCGGTGAACCTCGTCGCACCAGAGCCGGCTACAAATGCCGAATTCGCGCGAACCCTGGCAGACGTCCTCCAGCGCCCGGCGCTCCTGCGCACGCCGGCTTTCGTCCTGCGGCTGGCGCTGGGGCAGATGGCAGCAGAGCTGATCCTCGCCAGCGCGCGTGTCGTGCCGACGATGCTGCTGCAAACCGGCTACGCGTTTCGCCACCCGCGCCTCGCCGAGGCCCTGCGGCACCTGCTGAGGACACCCGCACACGGCTAGGGCCATCACCAGCCCCCGCGGCGGGTGTCGGGATTCTGCGGCGTGACCACGCCCTCGACACGTGTGCCCAGGTGCAGACTGCGGGCCAGCTCGATGCCCATCGCGCACACGTCCGGCGCGTCGTCGTGCCCCGCTTTGGGAAAGTGCAGGAACTGCCGCTCGCACTCCGGATCCAGGACCGGCGGCAAACGGAACTGGCCATTCTCGTAGAGCACGGCGCTGCCCTCGATGCGGGTGATCTTGTTCGCCATCGTCGAAATCCCAACCAGCGGCATGTACAAGCCGCGCCGCCGGCTCTCCTCTTCCAGAAGCTGCTTCAGGGCGACCTGGTAAGCGACGGTCTCGATGGCGACTTTCACCGGCCGCCACTGTTCAAACGCGGCCACGATGCGTCTGACCTGCTCGACCACGCCGATGCGTTCCAGGGTCAATTGCCGCGTGTAGATGACGCCACTGCTGGTGTCAACACTACCAACCCAGAGCGCGAAGTAGTCCCCACCGCTGCTGCCGGTGGCCGGATCGACGGCCATCAGGTTGACCAGCCGCTCCGGCACGAGTTCGTGCGGCTGGTAGCCGCGCAGCCAGGCGGGACAAAACGCACGCCGCGACTCATCGATGGGGTTGGCCTGGTATTCCTGCTCAAACGCCACGGTACCGATGCGCTCGCGCTCCTCGTCGAGGCGTGCCACGGGCCAACGCGCCGGCCACAAGGCGACGCGGCAGTATTGCCCGTCAGGACGCGCTTCGGCCTCCAGGGCGCGGTAGACCGCATAGTCCCAGCGCGGGAAGTGTTGCCGGTCGCGCAAATTCGCCAAAAGCGAGTCGTAGTGAATCAGCGATCCCAATACCAGCAACTTGCCATCCGGGGCCAGCGCCGGCATCACCACGCGCCGCAGCCAGTTCTCGAGCTTGCGGCGCATCTGCGGGGACTCCGTGTGCTCGTCCTTCTCGAGGTCGTCGCAGATGATGAGGTCCGGGCGGTTGGGACCGACGCGCAGCCCGCGAAACGCCGCCGCGGCACCCTTCGCCTGCACCGTGATGCCGGTGGCGGTGGTGAACTTTTCCTCGGACCACTTCGCCCGCCGCCGCCGGCGCTGGCTTTTTCCCTTCGTCCCTTCGTGCCTCGTTCGCCCTCCCTCCTCGGTCGGCCTCACCTCCGTGCCTTCATTCTCCCCCGTGCTTTCCGTTCCGCACAAATCGCCATACTCTGCCAGAATCCGCTCGTTGGTCTCCAGTTCACTGCGAATGTCGCGCACGAATTGCCGCGCCAGGTTCGACTCGTGTGTCACTACCACGATGTTCCGCCGCCGCCGCTGGCAAATGCACCAGAGGGGATAGGCAAATGCCGCACACGTACTCTTGGCATGTCCGCGCGGCGCGATCCGGGCCACCAGCCGCCGACTGGGGTCCTCCAGTACTTGCATCAACTCGCTGTGGAATCGACACGGGGCGTCTGTGAAATACTCTGGCAGATACGCGCAGGCCCAGCGCAAGGAAGCGGGCAATCCGTGATCCGCCGCCGCGCTACGCTCCACTCGCGCCATGAGACCTTCCAACTGTACCTGCGGCGCAACCCCGGCGCACACCGCGGGCGCTGCGCGTTCAGGGATAAAGTAACCCACGCCAGACGCGAGTCCACAGCGGTGCGCGCACTTGCTACAGATTGCGGTTGAAGCGCGGTTCCTGGCGGATTCGCATACGGGTCGCGCTACGTCGGCGCGAGCACCAGCGCGGTACGGGCCGGAATGTAGATTTGGATGCTCTGCGACCGGTCATCCCACTTGATATCTTGGTGCGGGTAGATTTGGCCCGGCAATAGCTCGCCGTGGCCGCCAAACCACAAATCATCCGTCGTCAGGACCAGCTTGAAGTCCGCGGCCACCGGCACGCCACAGCGATAGTCCGGGCACGACTGCTGAGGATGGAAATTGAACGCAAATACCAGCGGTCCGCGACGAAAGATCAGCAGTTTGCGATCTTCGTGCTCCTGGAGCTTCTCGGCCGGCGGACGCTCGAGCAGACTGTACCTGGTGTCCAGAGCCAGCATCGCGCGATCGAAGGCGCCCAGGGCGTGGTAGCGCAGCAGCGGGTCGTCAGCCAGCGACCACTGGCGGCGGGCGTATTTGTAGGAAAAGTGGTTGCCCTCGCGCGGAAAATCGATCCACTCCGGATGCCCGAACTCGTTGCCCATGAAGTTCAAGTAGGCTTCGCCGCCGAGCGCAAACGTGACCAGGCGAATCATCTTGTGTAGCGCCATGCCGCGCTCCACGGTCAGGTTCTGCGAACCTTTCGCCATGCTCCAGTAGATGTCCGCATTGATCAGCCACATGGCGATGGTCTTATCTCCGACCAGGGCCTGGTCGTGCGATTCGGCATAAGCGACGTGCTTCTCGCCGGCCCGGCGATTGCTCAGCGTGTGGTACAGCGCACCCATGTGCCACTGCTCGTCGGGGCGTTCCTTGAGCAGTTTGATCCAGTTATCCGGGATGCCCATCGCCAGACGGTAGTCGAAGCCCAGCCCGCCTTCGTCGAGCGGCCGCGCCATGCCCGCCATCCCGGAGACATCTTCCGCAATCGTAAGGGCCGCCGGCCGCAAGGTGTGGACGAGCTCATTGGCCAATTGCAGGTAAGTAACCGCATCCTCGTCGACGTGTGGCGGGAAATAGTCGCCATACCCCCCAAAGGGGCGCCCCAGGCCGTGATCGAGGTACACCATGCTGGTCACGCCATCAAAACGAAAACCGTCGAAATGAAACTCCTCCAGCCAATAGCTGACATTACTCAGCAGAAAGCGAATCACCTCCCATTTTCCATAATCGAAGCACAGCGAGTCCCAGGCAGGGTGTTGCCCGCGACCGCCCGCGTGAAAGTACTGGTATTCGGTGCCGTCAAAGTGGTTGAGACCCTCGTTCACATTCTTGACCGCGTGACTGTGTACCAGGTCCAGCAACACCAGCAAACCGTGGCCATGCGCGGCGTCGATGAGCGACTTCAGATCCTCCGGCGTACCAAAACGCGAGGACGGCGCGTAGAAGCTGCTCACCTGGTAGCCAAAGGACCCGTAGTAGGGGTGCTCCTGAATCGCCATGAGCTGGACCGCGTTGTAGCCAGCGGTGGCGATGCGCAGCAGAACCTGGGCGGTGAATTCGGCGTACGTGCCGACGCGCTCCTGCTCGGTCGCCATGCCGACGTGTGCTTCGTAAACCCGCAGACTGCCCGCCATCCGCGGCGTCGTCTGGTGCCACGCGTGCGGCTCGGGCGGGTTCCAGTACTGCCCGCAGAAATCGTGCGTCGCGGGATCGTAAATCGCCCGGCGGATGTAGGCCGGAACGCGGTCGCGCGGACCGATCGCACTGTGTACATGCACTTTGACGCGACTCCCGTGCGTCAGCCGCCCGCCGAATTCGCGGTCGGGGAAGAAGCGACTCCACACGCCAAACTCATTCGGGTGCAACGGATGGGCCAGACGGTCCCAGTCGTTGAAGTCGCCGATGAGCGCCAGGGCGATCGCCTTGGGCACCCATTCGCGGTACCACACCCCCGGCTGTCCCTCGTGTTCGCCGCGCGTCAGGCCGAAGAAGTGATGTCCCTGTGCGAAACGCTCGAGCGAACCCTCGGCCGTGCTAATCCGGCGACGCGCGTCCTGGTAGCGCTGAAAGCGGTGGCGCAGGGCGCCCGCCAGCGGCGCCAGCCACGGATCGCGGTCGATCAACCCGGTGCCGTCGGTCGCTTTCGATTTTGATTTCGGCGTCTCTGACATCGCGGGCTCTCCGTGGCGGACAGAATCCACGCGGACCGCGTGTCCGTCAACCGCGATTTCGGATACGCTCCGTTCGAACCGTGGCCGTGTCGGCCGCCGCACGCAAAAAATAGGGCACGATGCCGGTCGAAAAAAAAGTAGCCATTATCGGCCTCGACTGCGGCGATCCAACGCTCGTCTTCGAGCGTTGGCTCAACGACCTGCCGAATCTGCGCCGGCTCTGCCGGACCGGCCGATGGGGCCAGCTCGAAAGCTGTATCCCCCCGATCACCGTGCCCGCCTGGAGCTGCATGGCCAGCGGCCGGGACCCCGGCGCACTCGGCGTCTACGGCTTTCGCGCCCGGCGCGACTGGTCGTACAACAACTCCGGCCTCGCCACGAATCTCGACATCCGCGAGCCACGGCTGTGGGATTATCTCACGCAGGCGGGCCGGCCGTCGATCACCATCGGCGTACCGCAAACCTTCCCAATCCACCAGCCGCCGCTCGGCTGCCAGATCACCTGCTTCCTCACTCCCTCCACGGAGAGCCGCTACGCGCACCCGCCCGAATTGGCCGAGGAAATCACCCGTGTCGGCGGCCCGTTACTCTTCGACGTGGAGGGCTTTCGGTCGCCGGACAAGGGGCCGCTCTTGCAGCAAGTGTATCGCATGGCCGAGCAGCGCTTCCGCGTCAGCCGGCACCTGCTCACAACCAAGCCCTGGGACCTGTTCTGGATGGTCGAGTTAGGCGTCGATCGCCTCCAGCACGGCTTCTGGCACTTCATGGACCCGCAGCATCGGCGCTATCAGCCGGGCAACCCGTTCGAGCACGCGATTCACGACTACTACGTCGCCATCGACCGCCACGTCGGCGAGTTGCTCGGCGTGCTCGATCTCGACCGCACCGCGGTGTGGGTCGTATCCGACCACGGGGCGCAGCGGCTGGATGGAGCGTTTTGCGTCAATGACTGGCTGATTCGCGAGCGGCTGCTGGTGATGAAGACGCCCCCCACCGACGTGCAGCGGTTCGATCCGGCCAATGTCGATTGGTCGCGCACCCGAGCCTGGAGCGAGGGTGGCTATCACGGGGCGTTGTACATCAATCGGGCCGGCCGCGAGCCGCAGGGCCTCGTGCGCGACGACGAATACGAGGGCTTGCGGGCGGAACTCGCCGCCAAGCTGGAGGCGCTGCCGGATCACCGCGGGCAACCGCTCGCGAGCCGCGTGTTCAAGCCCGAAGACCTCTACCCGGTGCGCAATGGCTATCCCCCCGATCTGCTCGTGCTCTACGGTAACCTCCGCTGGCGAAGTCTCGGCACCATCGGCCACCCGTCGCTGTACGCATTTTCGGACGAGCCCGGCGCCGAGGAAGCGAACCACGCCCAGGCGGGGATGTACATTTTGTCGCACCCGTCCATCCGCCCCGGCCGCCGCGACGCCACGCTCTACGATGTCGCGCCGACCACGCTGGGGCTGTTGGGAATGGCGGTGCCGCGTGGCCTGCATGGCAGGACCTTGACCGGTTTCAATCGTACTGGGGCTGCCTAGCCGCGCACGGCACGTTTTCCCGGCCATTTCTTTGGGGTACACTGCTCGACATGGTACGTCCTGACCGAACCGACCCGGTGTTACGGGGCGGTTCGTGCTGCATCGGACTTGCGGGTGAAAGTCCCGCCGCGGTAAGCGCCGGAGCGCC
>JAGVEP010000098.1 GCA_020058145.1 Phycisphaerae bacterium
GCGCCAGGTCATCGGCGCGCCGGTCGTCGGAATATTCCGACAGTCTCGCGAGCCTGGGGTCCGCGCAGCGCGCTCCGCGGAAAACCCCACGCTGGCGCGTGGGGCTCGGACAGGAAGCTCGCCGCGCGGGGCGGCTACCACAGTTTTGGACTGCACCCGCCGACAGCCCGGCGCCGGGGCCGATTTGCATTTCCGCCGCCGTTTCGGCATAATCTGTGTTTTGGCATTAGGGACATTAATACCCACTTGCGAGTGACCGATGTTCCCCATTCTCGATACGAAGTGGCTCGCTTCCGACGTTAAGTGGTTCCGCATCGCGGCACCTTTGGTCGCCAAACACCGCCAACCTGGGCAGTTCGTCATTCTCCGGCTCGGCGAAACCGGCGAACGCATCCCCCTGACCATGGCCGCGGCCGACGCCCAGACCGGCACCATCGAACTCATCGTCAAGGCCATCGGCAAGACCACGCGGCTGCTCTGCGGCAAGGAGAAGGGCGACGCCATCACGGACGTGATGGGCCCCCTTGGCAAACCAACCGAGATGCACAAGGTCGGGCATGCCGTCCTCGTCGGCGGCGGGGTCGGTACGGCGGTCATCTACCCGCTCGCCAAGGCCCTCAAGGACATCGGGTGCCACGTCACGTCGATCACCGGCGGTCGCACCAAGGAGCTGGTCGTCCTCGAAGAGGAGCTCAAAAAGGTCTCCGATCGCGTGCTTGCGACGACCGACGACGGCAGCTACGGCTTCAAGGGGACGGTGGCCGATATGCTGACGAAGCTGATGGGCGACCAGGAGCGGCCGATCGGGGCTATTTACTGCGCCGGCCCCGTGCCCATGATGCGGGCGATCTGCGAACTGACGCGGCCCCACAAAATCCCGACCATCGTCTCGCTCAACCCGATCATGGTCGATGGCACGGGCATGTGCGGCGGCTGCCGCGTGACTATCGGCGGAAAAACGCAGTTCGCGTGCGTCGATGGACCCGAATTCGACGGGCACCTCGTCGACTACGCCGAGCTGGCCGACCGTCTGACCGCCTACCGGCCGCAGGAGAAGATCGCGCTGGAGCGGATGGAACACGAGTGCAAGCTGGCAGGCGTGAAAGCGTGAGAATGTGGGAAAGTGGGAACGTGAGAACGGCAGGGTCGCGCGGCCGCTCCGTTGTCACGTTCCGACGTTCCCACGTTCTTCACGTTTCCACTTTTCCCTCATGATGCAGTAAGAGGAAGGTGCTTCGATCATGCCCCTGACCAATAAAGAACGCATGGCCATCAGCCGGCAGTCGATGCCGGAGCGCGAGGCCAATGTCCGCAACCGCGACTTCAACGAGGTCAACATCGGGTTTGATGGCGGCCTCGCACAGACCGAATCGGAGCGCTGCCTGCAGTGCAAGGACGGCAAGTGCGTGGAAGGCTGCCCCGTCGGCATCGATATCCCCGCGTTCCTGGACAAGATCGCCGCGGGCGACATGCGCGGGGCCGCCACCATTCTGCTGAGCGCCAACTCCCTGCCGGGCATCACCGGCCGAGTCTGCCCGCAGGAGGAACAGTGCGAACAGGTGTGCGTCCGCGCGAAAGGGAAGAACGGCAAACCCGTCGCGGTAGGGCACCTGGAACGCTACATCGCCGACTGGGCCCGCGAAAACCTGGATATGAAAACGCTGCTGGCGCCGGCCACAGGCATCAGGGTCGCGGTCGTCGGCTCCGGACCCGCCGGGCTCACCTGTGCCGGCGAGCTGGCCAAAAAGGGCCACGACGTGACCATCTTCGAAGCCCTGCACATGCCCGGCGGCGTGCTGACCTACGGCATCCCCGAGTTCCGTCTGCCGAACAAGGTCATCGACGCCGAGGTCGATCGTCTGCGGCAGATGGGGGTCAAGATCATCTGCAACGTAGTCGTCGGACGGACGTTCACGATCGACGAACTGCTGCATGAAGAGGGCTTTTCGGCGATCTTCATCGCCAACGGCGCCGGCCTGCCGATGTTTATGAACATCCCCGGCGAGAACCTCAAGGGCGTCTATTCGGCCAACGAGTATTTGACCCGCTCGAACCTGATGCGGGCCTACGATTTTCCGGAAGTCGACACGCCGATCGTCCGCGGCAATCGCGTCGTGGTCGTCGGCGGCGGAAACGTCGCGATGGACTCGGTCCGGACCGCCAAACGGCTCGGCGCGCAGGAGGCGATCCTCGTTTATCGCCGCAGCCGCGAGGAGATGCCCGCGCGCGTGGAAGAAGTACATCACGCCGAGGAAGAGGAGATCATCTTCAAGCTGCTGACGAACCCAGTCCGCATCCTCGGCGCGCCGGACAAGTGGGTGCGGGGCATCGAGTGCGTGCGCATGGAGTTGGGCGAACCGGACGATTCCGGCCGGCGGCGGCCCGTGGTTGTCAAGGGTTCCGAGTTCGTTATTGATTGCGACCTGGTCATCATGGCGATCGGCACGCGCGCCAATCCGCTGCTGACGCAGGCCACGCCGGACCTGAAGCTCAACAAGTGGGGCTACATCGAGATTGACGAAACCGGAGCGACGAGCAAGCCGGGCGTATTCGCGGGCGGAGACATCGTCCGCGGTGCGGCGACGGTCATTCTGGCGATGGGCGACGGAAAACGCGCGGGGGCGGCGATTGATACGTACGTCCGCACGAAACACGGGCTCCCCGCATTGCCGTAGTGTAGTGCCTCCGCAAAAACAGCACATAAGGTGGGTGGAGTGGGCGTCTCGCCGGGTGGAGTGGGCGTCTCGCCGGGTGGAGTGGGCGTCTCGCCGGGTGGAGTGGGCGTCTCGCCCGCGCCTCGGGCGGCCAAGATGGCCACCCCACCCATTGGCTGATAATTGTGAGGCACTGCCCTAGAAACTCGCACCAGCAAACACAACAGGCCCGGACTCGGGTGCGGCACAACTTGGAATGCCCACGCGCGTTCGCTTTTGCGCACC
>JAGVEP010000415.1 GCA_020058145.1 Phycisphaerae bacterium
CAGCCGAGCCCGGTCAGCGCGAGGCGCCGCGTGGCCTCGACCGCCCCCAGCCGCGGCCATTTCTGGAGCATCTCGCCGAATAGCTCGAACTGGGTCTGCGGCGCACCGGCGTCCGCGGCCTGCAAGAACGACAACAGGCGCGACGGCGTCAGCCCGACTGTGGGATAAGTCCGGTCGCTGTCGCTGCGCCAGGGTTGGATCAGGCGGGACGCGTCGCCGCCTGTCCGGCGAAACCGGGGCAGCAGGGACCCGAGGGCCCGCAGGGCGGCGGCGACGCGCGGGGGGGCATGTGAAAGCAAGGGCAGTCTCCGTGGCGGCCAGACCGGCCGCGGCCTTTCCTGCGTCCGCTAGAACCATAACACGAAATAATAGAATGTCTAGAAAACCCCGCGCGGCTGGCGGACCTTGGCGGTGCCTGGCGCCGGTAGGCGGGTTCGCGCACGGCGGGCAAAACTACGCCTAGCCCGGCCCGGTAGCGTCGGACCTCTGAGTCCGACGCCTCCGAGTCCGACGCCGAGTGTCACCGCGATGTCAGCCGTGGTACCCGCCGTTTAGAAATAAACCCACCAAGGCGGGTCCAGTGTGCCCGGCAGTACTGGGTCGTTCAGATCAAGCTTCGTCAGCAACCAGCGCGGCCGCGTTCAGCCGCGCAGGTTGTAGCCGCAGTGCGTGCAGAGAAAGTCGCGGTCTTGCGCCGAGTCCACGTCCGATACAACACCAGGAGCGGGCGGACCACGCGCACGCCGCGCGCAACGACCCCCACTTCGGAACGAACCCGTCCGATAACAGCATGGCAGCCCTCCGCCTTGGCCCGGTTGTGTGGAATTGTATGTTTCGGTGTGGGATTACTTGCCCACGCTGGCTAAACTAGAGGTGGAAGCTAGCACTCGATCACTTTCATTTGAGTGCCGAAAAACGGATAAGCCATCCGCTCGTGTAGCGCGTGCAGAATGTGACGGCGCGGGCGTACTCCATTGCGGCGGCAGGGATCGGTGTCCCACCATCCCGCGGCTGAAGCGGAGTCCGACCGTTTTGCCACGGCCGACCGCGAGCCCGGCCACCGTACCTCGACAAAGGACCAGAGACCGCTCGCGATTACGCCATGACCCACAAGGAGTTAATGATGCGCAGCGTCTTCCCCCGCGGCCTCGCTTTAGCCCTGCTGTGTGTGCTGTGGGGCGGGAGCAGCCTGGTTCCCGCACAACTCACCGATCTGGACCTCGCCGCGCTGCAGGCGCAAGGTGTACGCGAGGGCTGGACGTTCACGGTCGCCCGTAGCGAGGCCACGGATTATCCCCTTTCCCAGCTCTGCGGCCTGGTCGAGCCCCCCAATTGGCGCGCTACGGCCCGTTTCGAGACCGTTACGCCGCGCGACGGTCCGTTGCCGACGCGTTTCGACTGGCGACAGTTCAACGGTGTCACGCCAATCCGCGATCAAGGCGGGTGCGGCAGTTGCTGGGCGTTCGCCACCGCCGGTCCACTTGAGGGCAACATTCGCCTGTATACCGGCTATGCAGCCGATCTGTCCGAGCAATGGCTCGTGAGCTGTAACCGCGAAGGCTGGGGCTGCAGCGGCGGCTGGTGGGCCCACGACTACCACCAATGGAAGACGGATACCTGTGGCGGCACCGGTGCCGTGCAGGAGGTGGCGTTCCGTTACATGGCACAGGACCTGCCCTGCAACTGCCCCTACCCGCATGATTACACCTTCAGCAGTTGGGCCTTCGTCGACGGCTGGAGTATCCCCTCCGTCGAGTCGCTCAAGCAGGCCATCCTGGACTACGGCCCGGTCTCGGTGGCCGTATGTGTGGATGGCGCCTTCCAGGGCTACAGCCAGGGCATCTTCAACGCGTGCAGCGCAACCAGCATCAATCACGCCGTCGTTCTCGTCGGCTGGCAAGACGATGCCGACGGCGGCTACTGGATCATGCGGAATTCGTGGGGCATGGGTTGGGGCGAACAAGGCTACATGAGGATCCGCTACAACTGCGACAGCATCGGCTATGCGGCCACGTTCATCCGCTACTTCCCCTACATGATCAGCGGCTCCGTGACCCGGCCGGACGGCTCGGGCGTTCCGGGGGCGGTCCTGAGCGGGCTGCCGCGCAACCCGGTCTCCGCGGATAACGGGTACTACAGCACGCGGATTAACGCCGGCTTCTCCGGAACCGTGACCCCAACCCGCGCAGGCTTCGTCATCGATCCGCCTAGCATCACCTTAACGAATGTGCCCGGGGACCTCGGCAACCAGAATTTCACCGCCACCCCTCTGCCATTCGCGCTGTCCGGGCACGTCCGGCGGCAGAACGGCACGCCGCTGGCCGACGTCACCCTCAACGGCCTGCCGGGCAGCCCCATCACGGATGCCGACGGTTTCTACAGCGTGATCGTCGACGGCGGCTGGGCCGGGCAAGTGATGCCGCTGCGGATTTACTGCACGTTCTCACCGGGCTACCGGTACTACGCGGACGTCACCACCGACACGCCGAATCAGGATTACACCGCCACGGTGGCGCAGGTCTCGATCTCGGGCGACATCCGGCGGTCGAACGGTCAGCCTGTGCCGGGCGTGCCACTGTTTGGCTTGCCGGGCGAGTGCTGGAGCTTCTACAACGGGCACTGGGGCTACTGGGTCGAGAAGGGCTGGTCCGGTACCGTGACGCCCGCGCTCGATTGCCTCGGCTTCGCGCCCCTCAGCCTGACTTTCGTGAACGTGACGACGACCATCACCGGGCAGAACTTCGAGGCGTTCGACGACCTGCCGACGATTTCCGGGCTCGTGCGCAACGCGTCGGACGCCGGCGTTTCCGGGGTCGTGCTCAGCGGCTTGCCCGGCAATCCGCTGACGGACGCGAACGGTTACTACGGCGCTACCGTGACCTGCGGCTTCACCGGTTTGATCACGCCGGTCGAGAGCGAGTACAGCTTTGACCCGCCGCAACGCGAATACGGTCAGGAGGTCTTCACGGACCAGGACGCGCAGGATTTCCTCGCCACGCCGCTGCACGACTGCAATCACAACGGCGTGGCCGACGTGCGCGACATCGCCGCCGGCTCCAGTCTCGACGACAACATGAACAGCGTGCCGGACGAGTGCGAGTTGGCCCCCGGGGATTTGAATTGCGACGGGCAGGTCGGCTTCGACGATATCAACCCGTTCGTGCTCGCGATCAGCGGCCACACGGAATACCAGGCGGCCTATCCGGGCTGCCTGTGGCGTAACGGCGATTTCGATGGCAACGGACAGGTCGATTTTGACGACATCAACGGATTCGTCGCGGCCCTGAGCCGATAGTACGGATCGCCCAAGCGCAGGAGAACCCAGAGAGAGTCCCGACGGGCACAGGTGAGTGGCGCGTGCCGCTGCTCTCAATCCGCCAGTCGCCGCTCTTTCGTTTCGCGACCCAGGTGGCGCGCAAAGGAGAACAGGAAAAATGCGACGGTGTTTGATGGTAGGACTTTTAATGTCGCTAGGTGCGGCGGTGGCTGCTCCCGGCGGGACGATTCACGATGACTTGCAGCTTGTGCTGCTCACCAAGGACGCCGGCGAGTTCGCACCGGCCATTGTCTATCTCAACGACTCGGTCGACCTCGACGCGCTCACGGCGAATCTCAACGCGGAGCGCGCCAAGCTCCGCCAGCGCCACGAAGTCGTCGTGCGGACCTTGCAGGCCAAGGCCGCCGCGACCCAAGAACCGCTGCTGGAA
>JAGVEP010000279.1 GCA_020058145.1 Phycisphaerae bacterium
ACGCGCTGCGCGGCCCGCTCGCTCGCGCTCGGGGCTCGTTTTCCGCTCGCTCGCGCTCGGGGCTCGTTTCCCGTTCGCTCGCGCTCGCGGCTCGTTTCCCGTTCGCTCGCGCTCGCGGCTCGGATGGACTGCCCCGGTGGAAGTGTCACCCACCCAGCCCACTGAGTGAGCCGAATTGGGGGTTGATTCGGCGTGGCCCGATGTGTAGAGTGGGGTTGGCGTGGGAAGCCGAGAATGCGACCCGTGGGGGCCGCGCGGTATTCCCGCCAGGCGCCAATGGGTGGTACGGGCGTCCCGCCCGTCGCCGGAGCGGGCGACGTGCCTGTACCACATAGCGCCTGCCAGGTCGATTTCGTCGGCGGCGGCCGTTCGGGTCGCGTGGAGGAGCAAAGGCCATGTCAGCTAGGGTGCGGGTAGCGAGTTGTGCGGTTCTGCTGGGATTGCTGGTCGCTGGGAGCGTGAGTGGGCAGGATGCGGGGGCGATTGTGGGGTGGGGCCAGCAGGTCGTCGTGCCCCAGTCGGATCTGACCGACCTCGTCGCCGTCGCGGGCGGCGGTGCCCACAGCCTGAGCCTGAAGACCGACGGCTCGATCGCGGCGTGGGGAGACAACAGCTACGGCCAATGCAACGTCGCGGCGCCCAACAGTGGCTTCGTCGCCGTCGCCGGCGGCGGGGCTCACAGCCTGGGGCTGAACGGCGACGGCTCGATCGTAGCGTGGGGATACAACTTCTACGGCCAATGCAACGTCCCGGCGCCCAACAGCGGCTTCGTCGCCGTCGCGGGGGGCTTCGGCCACAGCCTGGGCCTGAAGGCCGACGGCTCGATCGTGGCGTGGGGATACAACTTCTACGGCCAATGCAACGTCCCCGCGCCCAACAGCGGCTTCGTCGCCGTCGCGGCGGGCGGCCACCACAGCCTGGGGCTGAAGGCCGACGGATCGATCGTGGCGTGGGGAGACAACAGCTACGGCCAATGCAACGTCGCGGCGCCCAACACGGGCTTCGTCGCCGTCGCGGCGAGCGACTACCATAGCTTGGGTCTGAAGGCCGACGGCTCGGCCGTGGCGTGGGGCGCTGGCGCGTGCGGCCAATCAGGGCACCCCCACTATGGCCAATCCTGCGTCCCGGCGCCGAACAGCGGCTTCGTTGCCGTCGCGGCGGGCGGCCACCACAGCCTGGGGCTGAAGGCCGACGGATCGATCGTGGCGTGGGGAGACAACAACTACGGCCAATGGAATGTCCCCGCGCCCAACAGCGACTTCGTCGCCGTTGTGGGCGGCGGGGTCCACAGCCTAGGCCTAAAGGCCGACGGTTCGGTTGTGGCGTGGGGAGCCAATTACCTTGGCCAATGCAACGTCCCGGCGCCGAACAACCGCTTCTTGGCTGTCGCGGCGGCGGGTGGGCGCCACAGCTTGGGCCTGAGGGCCGATGGATCGATCGTGGCGTGGGGAGACAACAACTACGGCCAATGCAACGTCCCGGCGCCTAACAGCGGCTTCGCTAGCGTCGCGGCCGGCTGGTGGCACAGCCTGGGTCTGAAGGCCGACGGCTCGATTATGGCGTGGGGAAGGAATGACTACGGCCAGGGCAACGTCCCGGCGCCCAACAGCGACTTCGTCGCCGTCGCGGGGGGCGGGTGGCACAGCCTGGGCCTGAAGGCCGACGGCTCGATTGTGGGGTGGGGCAGGAACGACGCCGGCCAATGCAACGTCCCGGCACCCAATGCGGATTTCACGGCGGTCGCGGCGGGGGATTTTCACAGCCTGGGCCTGAAGGCCGACGGCACTGTTGTGCCGTGGGGAGACAACAGCTACGGCCAATGCAACGTCGCGGCGCCCAACACGGGCTTCGTCGCCGTCGCGGCGGGCTTTTTCCACAGCCTGGGTCTCAAGGCCGACGGCTCGATCGCGGCGTGGGGTGCTGGCGCGTGCGGGCAATCAGGGTACCCGCACTACGCCCAATCCTGCGTCCCGGCGCCAAACAGTGGCTTCGTCGCCGTGGCGGCGGGCAGGTACCACAGCCTGGGCCTGAAGGCCGACGGCTCGCTCGTGGCCTGGGGAGACAACGCCGGTGGCCAATGTAACGTCCCGGCGCCCAACAGCGGCTTCGTCGCCGCCGCGGGGGGCGAGGAGCACAGCCTGGGCCTGAAGGCCTCTTACGGCGACCTGAACTGCGATGGCGCGATCAACTTCGACGACATCAACGCGTTCGTCTCCACCCTCGGCGCCGACCCGCTGGCCTGGAACCTCGCGCATCCGAGGTGCCACTGGCTCAACGCCGATTGCAACGCCGACGGGGTCGTGAATTTTGACGACATCAACGCCTTCGTCGCGATCCTGAGCGGCGGTTGAGCGCGCGAGCGCACTCGGAGCACCATTCAGAGCCGCGGCATTCATGCCGCGCGCCGCAGGTCAAGCGGCTCCCGGCGCGCCGGCTGAAGCCGGCGGCTCCGGAACACGCGACCCGTAAATTCAAGCGTGATGGAGCACTACCCTTTGATCACCCCAAGCGGCCGCAGCCGTGCCACCTTGCGGCTGATGCCAGAGGCGTGGACCGCTTCGGCCACCAGGCTTACGTCCTTGTAGGCCGCGGGCTGCTCCTCCGCGAGCCCCTTCGCGTTGGGTGCCCGCACGACGATGCCCTGAGAAAGCAGCTCTTTTTCAATCGACCGGCCCTTGGCGGCCGCGATCGCCGCCGTGCGCGACATTACACGCCCCGCCCCGTGACAACACGTGCCAAACGTGTGCTCCATCGCCGCCGGTTGCCCGACCAGCACCCAGCTACAGCGTCCCATGTCGCCCGGTACGAGCACCGGTTGACCGACGTGGCGGTACGCCGCCGGTACTTCGGGGTGTCCGGCGGGAAAGGCACGCGTCGCGCCCTTGCGGTGTACGCACAGCGTCCGCCGCCGCCCGCCGACCTCGTATGGCTCCAGCTTGGCGATGTTGTGTGCCACGTCGTACACCAGGCGCATACCGAGCAGCTCCGGCGGACGGCGGAAGATGCCGGAGAATACCTCGCGGGCCAGATGCGTCATAATCTGCCGATTCGCCCACGCGAAATTAGCCGCCGCCTGCATGCCGCCGAGGTAATGCTGCCCCTCCGGCGACTTCACCGGGGCACACGCGAGCTGCCGGTCGGGCAGCTCGATGCCGTACCTGGCCGGCACGTTGCGCAGGTCTTTGAGCGCATCGTCGCAAACCTGGTAGCCCAGCCCGCGTGAGCCGGAGTGAATCATCAGCGTGATCTGACCGAGTTGCAGGCCGAAAGCCGCCGCGGCTTGCGGATCGGCGATTTCGTCGACCACCTGGACTTCGACGAAGTGGTTACCGCTGCCGAGCGTACCGCACTGGTCGGTGCCGCGTTCGAGCGCCCGCGGCGAGACAAAGTCGGGGTTGGCGTGTTCGAGACACCCGCCGGCCTCGGTTACCTCCAAGTCGGATTCCCAGCCGAAACCCTTGTGGACGACGAAGCGCGACCCTTCGGCCAGCAGGCGGCGCAGGTCGGCTTGGCCGAATTTCACCCGTCCGCCGCGCCCCACGCCGCAGGGTATGGTCTGGAAGAGCTGATCGACGATGGCCGTGATGCGCGGCTGCACGTCCGCGCGGCTGAGGTCGGTACGAATGAGGCGGACGCCGCAGTTGATGTCATAGCCGACGCCGCCGGGGCTGATGACTCCGCCCGCGTCGGGGTCGGTGGCCGCGACGCCGCCGATGCAAAAGCCGTAGCCCCAGTGGATGTCGGGCATGGCCAGCGAGGCGCCGACGATGCCCGGCAGGCAAGCGACGTTGGCGACCTGCTCGGGCGCTTTGTCGCTGCGGATTTGCTCAATCAACTGGTCGTCGGCGTAGATGATCCCATCGACGCGCATCCCCGGCTTGTACGACCGCGGGATGCGCCAACGGCTGTGGTCCAGGCGTTCGAGCGGGCCGGAGAAGGCTTCCGACATGGCGCATTCCTCAAATGTCCACAATCCACGTCGCCTCGTAGCCGTCCGCCACGCGGCGAAGCGCTAATTCATGATAGGTGATCGCTTTGATCTCGCGCACGAGCACGCTGCGCCCCATGTCGACCGGGCAGGCGTCGCCCAGGACGCTCAGGCACTCGTCGGTAAACTGCTGCACCTCAACCCGCGCCAGGCGGCGGCGCGCACCGTCGAACAGGTGCAGCACCTCGGCGAGATAGTCGCGCAGCAAGAGCGCTGGCTCGTCGCCGGCCAAGTTGACGCTCCAGGGCGCGGCAGCGCCGCCTGCCACCACCTCGCCAATCGCGGCATAGAGGCCCTCGGTCGCCGGCGCGATGAGCGCTGCGCGCGTTGGCGCCCAAACGCGAACGCCCAGGTCGGCCGTGTGCTCGAACAGCTCGAAATGTGCCAGCCTGGCCATGCGCCGCCCATTGTAGCTGGCCAAACGGTGCGCAGCTCTCCGGCGGCTGGCCCTACAACGTCCGCCCCGTCAGCCGCCGGTACGCATCCTCATATTTCTCGCGCGTCCCGCTGACGATTTCCGGCGGCAGCGGCGGAGGCGGTGGCTGCTTGGGCCACGCTATGCTCTCCAGGTAGTCGCGGAGGAACTGTTTGTCGAAACTCGGCTGGTCCCGGCCGACCTGGTACTGGTCCTGCGGCCAGAAACGCGACGAATCCGGTGTCAGCACCTCGTCCACCAACAGCAGCTCGCCGCTGAACAGCCCAAACTCGAACTTCGTGTCCGCGATGATGATGCCGCGCTGCTCGGCATGGCGGGCGGCCTGCGTGTAAATGTCGAGCGCCCGGCGTCGAACCGCTTCCAGCAACGCCCGGGCGTCGGCCGTGACGCTGCGTTTGACCGCGAGGAACTGCCGCACGAGCTCGCCCGCCTGCTCGAACGTGATGGCTTCATCGTGCCCCGCCGTCGCCTTCGTGGATGGCGTGAAGATCGGTTCCGGCAGCCGCTCGGACTTGCGGAGGCCCGCCGGCAACCGGACGCCGCTGACCGTGCCGGTGGCTTGGTAGTCCTTCCAGCCGCTGCCCGCGAGATAGCCGCGGACGATGCACTCGATCGGCAGAATATCCGCGCGTTTCACGATCATCGCCCGCCCGCGCAGTTGCTCCACGTGCAACGCGTACTCCGGCGGCACCTGCTCGTCCGAGACCACGTAGTCGAGGTGGTGCGGCTGGCACGCGGGCAGCGTTTCGAGCCAGAACCGCGACATCTGCGTCAGCAGCACGCCCTTGCCGGGGATCGGCTGATCCATGACCACGTCGAACGCGGAGATGCGGTCGGTTGCGACGATCATCAGTCGCCCGCCGGCCTTGTAGATGTCGCGCACCTTGCCGCGGCTCATCAAGGCCGGCAGGTCCGTCTTGTGGATCGCAGATAGAGTCGAAGACACGGCTTGCAATCCTCGCGCCCGCTGGCGATAACACGCCGACAAGAAAGTGGGCTCGCGGGCCACCGGCGGCGCCGCGGCCGGACGTGTAGCGTCTTATTATAGACGTATGGCCACCGCACACAACGAATCGAAAACGCAGGGCCCGCTCCGCGTCGGGCTGATCGCCTCGGGTGCGCAGACCGCACCCCTCTGCGCGGCGGTCGATGCGTGCGTGCTCGTGCAACCCCTCGGGCAGGCGGGTATGCCGCCAGCCGCCGGGCTGCGCGACGTGGCGTGGTACGACGATCCGCGCACGCTCCTTTCGCAGACGACGCTCGAGGCCGTGCTGCTGGCCACCTCCACGCGCGGCGATGTCGAACTGGCCAGCCTAGCCGCCGAGCGCGGCCTGCACGTTTGGCGCGTACCGCCGCTGGCGCGCAACTTCGCGGAAGCGGCGGAGGTCGTCGCGCGGGCCAGGCGGCTGCCGACGATTTACCGGGTCGCGTCATGGTGGGAGTATGTAACCGACCACGTCTGGAACGAGCTGCACTGGCCGGCGGAATTCAAGCCCCGGTTTTCCGAACTGCTCGTAAGCGCCCCCGGTCCCGCGCCCAACGACTGGCCGGCCCAGCCCGCCGAAACCGCGGGCGGCGCCCTGGCCTCGGC
>JAGVEP010000022.1 GCA_020058145.1 Phycisphaerae bacterium
CACGGTGTATACCTGCACGCGCGCAAGCTGCGCTCCGTCGTCGCGCAGCCGGCGCAGACGCTCCACGTACGCCGCGATCTCACTCTCCGGCGGCGGCGCGCCGTGCAGCCGCAGGAACAGCGATTGAATCACGACCGGCCGCACGCGGGCTGTCGCCAGGATGTTGTCCAGCACGTGCTCTAGCGTGAAGGTGGCGCGATCGACCTGCCGGAAATACCCCTCCGTCCCGGCATCGAGCTTCGCCCAAATCTCGCCGTTGTTGTCGTCCAGGACGCGCAAGGCGTCCGCGACCGCCGGACGGGTCAGATAACATGCGTTGGTAATCAGGACAATCTTGACCTCGCTCAGACTGAATTCCCGCCGCACGGTGGCGGCGAGGCGCGCGGCGTCCGGGAAAGCCGGCGCCGCGGTCGGCTCGCCGTCGCCGGAAAATGCGAAGTCATTTAGGCGGCGATAGGTGTCAGGAATTTCCTGATACTCTGGCTCCGTGAAGAGGTCCGCGTAGTTCGCGGCGAGGTGCCGCAGTTCGGCTTCGAGGACGGTGAGGTTGACCGTTGCTCCCCGCGGCAGCAGCGCACGATCCACGCAGCAATAGACGCAATCGAGGTTGCAGGCCCCGTCCGGGTTGAGGTTGATTCCGAGGCTCAGCCCGCGACTGCGCCGCGCAATGACGGGGTAAACATAGCGGAATTCTCGCCAGCGGCGGGGGTGCGAAGCGAAGGCGTCCTGCAGCGTGGCCATCGGTAATCCAGTTTTTTTTCTTGCCTTCCGCGTCAGGCGCCTACAATCAATACGACGCCCAAAAGCACGGGGCCGTGCGACCGGCACGGCAAAAAAGCGGAATCTTCTCCACACGGTGTGGAGAAGCGTTGACAGGATGATGCTCGGCTCGCCTTTCCTGTCAACTGTTTCCAAAGGGCCCGCCCTTTTCGCGAGGGCGGGCCTCGTTTTTTTTGTACGGGCGGAACGGACCCCGGCCGCTACAGCAGCCGCCGCACGTGCTCAGGCACGCAGCGCGCCAGCACCTCGCCGTTGTAGCCGCCTTCAAGCACACTCAATACACGCCCGCGGGCGTGCCGCTCGGCCAACTCGACGATGACTTCCGTCATCCACGCGAAACTGTCGTCGGACAACGCGAGATTGCCGATCGGATCATCGGCGTGCGCGTCGAAACCGGCCGAAACCAGGATCATCTGCGGGGCGAAGCGGCCGACCGCGGGGATCACCCGGGTCGTGAACGCCTCGCGATAGTCGTCGTCGCCGGCCCCCGGACGAAAGGGGATGTTCAGCGTGTAACCGTGCCCAGGGCCGAGGCCGACCTCGTCCTCGAAGCCGGTCCCCGGATAGAGATAATTCGGGTGCCCGTGCAGGCTGATTACGAGCACCGAGGGGTCGGCGTCGAAGGTGTGCTGCGTGCCGTTGCAGTGGTGTACGTCAAAATCGAGCACCGCCAGTCGGTCGAGCTTGAATTCGCTACGGAGCACGCAGGCGGCGATGGCGACGTTGTTGAGCAGGCAGAAGCCCATCGACCGGTCGCGCTCGGCGTGGTGGCCCGGAGGTCGCACGGCACAAAACGCACGTTTCAGCTCGCCGCCCGCGATACGTCGAGCCGCCTCGACCACGCCGCCAGCCGCGAGCCGCGCGATTTCAAAGCTCTCGGGACAGATGGCGCTTTCCGGTACGTCGATGTAGGGATAGCCTTGGCGGCAGGCCGCGTCGAGCCGCGTGAGATAGTCATGGGTGTGAACGAATTGGATGACCGCATCGGTTGCGGGCCGCGGCTCCAGCCGCGTACACGTCTGGAGCAGGCCGGAGGCTTCGAGGGCTTCATCAATGACCGCCAGGCGCGCGCGAGCTTCCGGATGTCCTGCGCCCGTGTCGTGCCGCCGAAAGCGCGTATCGCTGAGGATGCCAGTGGCAGGCATGGTTAGACCTCAGGCGCCGTGGCGCGTCGGCTCCGTTTCCTGAGGTCCCCGTTCAAACCGTACGTGCGGAATTCCCGCATACGGCTTACCGATGGTCGTCTCAGGCAGCATGCACACCTCCAGGATTAGGCAACAAGGCAACGAGGCAGGAAGGGTCGCCCCTTGTTGCCTTGTTGCCTTCGCCGTTGAATGCCCTTGCGGGCCAGGAGTCGTAGTAGATGCCCATGCACATAGCTGTCAACACGAGGGGGAGCCATCGCCACCTTATTGGCACCAAGGTCAAGACGCC
The DNA here is from genome assembly GCA_020058145.1 of Phycisphaerae bacterium. Taxonomy (GTDB): domain Bacteria; phylum Planctomycetota; class Phycisphaerae; order UBA1845; family Fen-1342; genus JAGVEP01. Next base: position 2,215 of record JAGVEP010000022.1, read on the forward strand.
GGCCGCACCCATAGACACTATGCGCGGCTGTATCTCGGGAGCACACAGCGCCATGACGTCCAGAACGATCAGCATCAGCGCCGAGATTCTCGCTGAGTGGTGGATCGTGCTCATGTAGGGCCTCCTGACGAGCTTCCGCGCTGGCCTACCTCTGTTCCACCTCGAATAATGTCCTCGGCAACCCTGATTGGCGGATGATCGACAAGAGCGTGCCTCGCTTGAGTTCGTCGTGGTCCGGCACGGGAACCGTAATCGTTGTGTCCGCCGTGCGCTTCTGCATGGCGATGTGGCTGCCCCGCCGGCGGACCTCGATGAAGCCGTTCTCAGCGAGGATGCGGCAGACCTCTCGCCCCGAAAGGACGCGCAGCCTACCCAACAGCCACCTCGATGCCCGTCACGTAAACTTCGGCGTGAAGGCGCTGGCGTAGCTCGGTGGGATCGGCGGTTTCGAGAAACAGTTCCGCGGCCTCGATGAGATTCCGGCGCGCTTCCTCGATCGAGCGCCCCTGGCTGGCGATGTCCAACTCGGGACACGACGATACGTAGGCGTCGTCCTCACGTTCGATCAGGCAGGTCAGTCTGTGAACTTGCTTCATGCCGCAGCCTCACTTGCGCGCCCACTCACTATAGCCGTTACCGCCCGCCCTGGCGCGGGCGATGGCGAGCGAACTTCATCTGGACCAGACCAATTCGTCCCGGCGCAGCACCGCGCCGCCACACGGCGTGGCCGCCCGCTCGCCCGGGGCCTGCTACGCGGC
>JAGVEP010000317.1 GCA_020058145.1 Phycisphaerae bacterium
ATCGCCTCGGGCGCCACGCCGAGCGCCCGCGCCACACCGGCCGCCGCCAGCGCGTTGTAGACGTTGTGCCGCCCCACAATCGCGTTCTCGAGCACCCATTCGCGGCCGTCCAGACGCAAGCGGTAGAACGTCCCCTGGCTCGTGCTGCGCGAGATGCGGGCCATAATGTCGGCGTCTCGATCCAACGCGTACGTGACAACCTGCGCCTGGCAGTCCCGCAGCATGAATTCATGCTGCGAATCATCGCGGTTGACCACCGCAACCGCTTGCGCATCGAGTCCGCGGAACAGCCGCGCCTTCGCCGCCCGGTAGCTCTCCAGCGTGTGATGGTAATCCAGGTGGTCGCCCGTCAGGTTGGTAAACGCCGCCACGGCGAAGCGCAGCCCGTCGGTCCGCTTCTGGTCGAGCGCGTGGCTGGAGACCTCCAGCACGGCCGCGACCGCGCCGGCGTCCGCACACTCGCGGAGACAGGCCGCCAGCTCCAACGGCCCCGGCGTCGTCATGTGGGCCGTGACGTTGCGGCCACACAGGTCGTAGTGCACCGTCCCGAGCATCCCGCACTTCAGCCCGGCGGCCCGCAGAATCGCGCGCACCATGAACGCCGTGGTACTCTTGCCGTTCGTGCCGGTGATGCCCGCCAGCTTCAGGCCGCCGCAGCCATCGTCGGCCAGCCCGTACCAGCGGAGTGCGATCATCGTCAGGGCGGCGCGCGCGTCCGGCACGTTGACGATTATGCCCGGCCCCGTCGGCTCCAGAGCTTCGCCGACCACGACCGCCGCCCCGCGCGTAAGCGCCGCGCTCACAAACCGCCGCCCGTCGGCCTGCGTACCCCGCACCGCGACAAACAGGCCGCCCGCTGGCACCTGCCGCGAATCAGCGCTCACGCCGCTAATCGCCAGCGCTCCGCAGCGCGCCAGGGTCTCATCCGGGGCGAGTCCGCGGAGCAGCTCCCCGAGCGTTCGCGCGCCGCCGCTAGTCGCCACCGTCGTCCTCGGACCGCTGTCCGCTGTCCGCACTCCGACCTCCTTCACGACCACTGGTCCGCTTCGCGCCGCGAACCGGCTCCGGCGCCGGCGTCAACTCGGGCGGCACCTGCATGTACGCCAGCGCCTCCGCCAGAATCTCGCGCACCGCCGGCGCCGCGACCGTGCCGCCGTAATAACCCTCTTTCGACGGCTTGTAAATCGAGACCAGCGCGACAACGCGTGGCTGGTCGGACGGCGCGCCGCCGATGAACGAGCCCACGTATTTCGCCGACTCGTACGCGTGCCCGCCCCCGCGGGAAATCTGCGCCGTGCCGGTCTTGCCGAAAACCTGGTATTCGTCGAGCTTCGCCGACTTGCCCGTGCCCGCGGTAACCGTCTCGACGAGCGCCTCCTTGCGAAATTGCGCGCTCGTGTGCTCGTCGAGCACGCGCCGGACGCCAATCGGCTGCGAGCTGTCCACCAGCGTCGCGCCGTCCGCACCGATCACACCCCGGACGATGCGCGGACGGTACAGCACTCCGCCATTGCAGAACACGCTGAACGCGGTCGCGATCTGGATCGCCGTAACCGCAATTTCCTGGCCGATCGGGATCGACTGCGGCGAAAACAGTGGGTTCCACTTCGAGAATTCCTGGACCAGGCCGGCGTGCTCGCCCGGCAGACCCACGCCGGTAAGGTCGCCAAAGCCGAACGAACGCACGTAGCGGTGCAGGCGGGCCATGCCGCAGCGGCCGCCGACCATGCCCATGCCGATGTTGCTGGACTTGCTGATGACTTCGTGCAGCGCCAGCGAGCCGTACGCGTGGGTATCGTGGATCGTCCGCACGCCAAAATCGCGCACCGGCCCGTTGATCGCGAACACCTCGCCCATCCGCACGATGCCCTCGTCGAGGGCACACGCAGCGATATACGGTTTGAAAACGCTGCCGGGCTCGAAGCAATCCGCCACCGCCCGGTTCCGCCAGCGCTCCATCACCGTCGCTTGCTGGGCCGCGCTTAGCTCGTGGAAGTTCGGCGGATAAGGCTCGGCGGGGTCGAAATCGGGCACGACCGCCATCGCGAGCACTTCCCCGGTCTGCGGATCGATCACGACGGACGCGCCCCATTCAGCCCCGAATTTGCTCACCGCGGCGCCGAGCGCCTTCTCGGTCGCCTGCTGAATGTAGGTGTCGATCGTCAACACCAGCGTCGCGCCGTCCACCGCCGGCTGATAGGCCTCCGCCGGAGCGCGCACGGCCCGGCGCCCCACGTCCACCACCACCGTCTGCCGCCCGGGTGTGCCGTGCAGCAGCCCATCGCACGCCCCTTCGAGCCCTTCGCGGCCGACCAGGTCCTCGAACGACTCGCCCTCCTCCAGCGTGCGCAAATCGGTACTCACGAAGCCCAGTACATGCGCGGCCAGCCGGCCCTGTGGGTACAGCCGCAGGGCTTCATGCTGGATCTCAAAGCCGCTGAGCCGCCGGGCGTCGACCACGGACTTGAATTCCTCCAGCTCGGCGTCCGTGACGTTCCGCTTGAGCCACATAAACCGAACCCCGTCCGCGCGCCACTTTTCCAGCTCGCGTTCGAACACGCCGGCGTCGCGCTGCAGCACCGGCGCCAGACTGTAGGCGGCAAAGCGAAGATCACGGACCAAGCCCGGATCGACGAATAGCGATGGACGCCGCACCGTGCCCGCCAGCACGCGCCCGCGGGTATCGAGAATCTCCCCGCGGCGGGCGCCGATGGTGCGGACGGCCCTTTGCTGCTGCGCCGCGCGCAGCCGCAACTCCGGGCCGCGTGCGACCTCAATATACGCCAGCCGCCCGGCCCCACCCGCCAGGCACAGACCGACCAACGTCACCAGCCATACGCTGCTGCGCATCGTGTCACGTCCAAAACATCACCGCCCGGCGCGCTTCTTCTTGGGCGGCGCGGGCGGCGGAGGCTCGTCGGCAAAGTGCCCGACCGCCTGTTCCATGCGCTGCTTGATGCGCGTGGGATTTCGCAGCCGGGCCAACTCCAACTCCGCCTCCACCAGTTGCTGCCGCAATTCGTCCGCCGAGCGCTCGCACCGGGCGACCTCGTAGTGCAAGCGCGTGGTTTCAGCCCGCACGATCACGACGGCCAGCAAAAGCACGAGGCCGCCAGCCAGAACAATCATCATGCGGAACAGCGTCATGACGCGTCGGTTCCGGTCACACGGCACGCTGCCCTGGTCCGCGCCAGCGCCTAACGCTGCGCGACCTTCAACACCGGCGGCAGCTTGATCCGCGTCCCCGGTTGAATGCGGGTCGGATTCAACGTCCGATTGAGGTTCAGAATCTCACGCCAGCGGCCGGAATCCTTCAACTGCTGCTGGGCGATCCGCTGGAGCGAATCGTTCTTCTGTATCGTATACCAACGCTCGTCAACTGTCGTCGCCGCCTTCTTGCCGCCGTCGGTTACCGCGGCCAGCGTCGGGCTAACCGCCGCCCGGTCGCCGGCGAGCCAGCGCTGCGCAGCGGCCGCCTCCGGAATGACCAATTCCTCGCCAGCGCGGACGCGGTTGCCGCGTGCCTTCAGTTGCGGGTTTGCCTCGACGAGCAACGCCACGAGCCGCGCGTCTCGCTGGCCGTACTCGCGGGCCACGATTCTTAACAAGGTATCGCCTTTCGCGGCGCGTACCGTCCTCAACCCGGCGACCGGCGACGGCGAACTCTCCGCCCTTGACGCGCTCCCGGCTATGAGCACGGTTCCCTCGCTATCCGCCGCCGGCGCGGCCTCCGCCACCGCCGGCGTATCACTGTCCGCGGCCCCCTG
>JAGVEP010000210.1 GCA_020058145.1 Phycisphaerae bacterium
ATCGTCAAAGAGCAGCGGGGCCAACGCCTGGCGCATGTGCCACTCCATGTAATACGCCAACGTACACAGCAGCACGTGCGCCCGCACCCGCTCCGCCAGCCCTTGACAGAGCCGCGCCCTGTCGAGGGCAGGCCATCATATTACCATTACATGCCCACATACTGCCGCCTGAAACCGCCCCCAACTCCTTGCGGCAACGCCACTTACCCTCTAACAGGTCCCGGAACTTCGGACTAGCGTCCGCTGTGCCGACCATCGGCGTGCGCGGGTTCGCGGCTACTCCAGCGGCTCCAGTTTCAGCCCCGCCACAAACGCCTGCGCCACGGGCAGAATCTCGCCAGTTACTTTCGCCAGCGTGCCCTTCATGCGGGCGCCGGCGCTGGCGTGGTGCCCGCCGCCGCCGAATTTCTCCGCGAGTTCCAGCACGGACACGCCGCGCTCCCCGCGGAAGTTCAGGCGGACGATGCCCGGCTCGCCCTCGGTGAACAGAATCGCGACCGCGATCCCCTCGATCGAGCGGGGAACCTCGACTTGGGCGTCGATGTCGCTGGCGGAGCAACCCCTGGCGGTGATTTCGTCGAGACTGACTGTACTCCACGCGAGCCGACCGTCGCCGCTGATGTGCGTGTTGCGGTAGACCACGCTGAGCAGCTCGAACTCGCCGCGGCTATGGCTGCGGTGCAGCCGCTCGCACACTTCCGGGATGCGGGCGCCGGCCAGCGCCAACTCGTGCCCGATCCGTAGCGCCGGCGGCGTGGTGTTGGACAGCGAAAAGCCCTGCGTATCCGTGTGCAGGCCGGCGTAGAGCAGCGTTGCGATCGTCGGTGTAATCTGGCAGCCGAGCGCCTTCAGCAGCATGTAGACGAGCTCCGACGTGCTGCTGGCCGAATCCACGATCCAGTTCCAGCGGCCGAAGCGCGGGTTGGTCGCGTGATGATCGATGTTCACCACCGGGATGCGGGTCAGGATTTCGAGGTGACCTTCGGTATTGAGCCGCTTTTCCTTGGCCGTGTCGAGCGCGAGGATCAGGTCGCAGTCGCGCACGTCCTGGGCCGTGGCCGGGCGCAGTCCCGCGAACCGCACCAGGTACTGAAGCTGACGCGAGACCGTGCCGGTGGGCAGAATCAGGTAGGGATATTTGCCCAGTTCCGGCAGCGCCAGCCAGGTCGCCCCGAGCGAGGCCAGCGCATCGGCGTCCGGGTTTACGTGACTGATAAGGGCGATGTGCTGCGCGGCGCGGAGCGCGTCACAAATCTCGGCGGGTACCGCCGGCGGGGCGGGCGGCGCGCCGGCGCACGTGGTCATTGGCCGCTCCGCAGGGATTGAATCAGGATGTCCGCAACCTCTGGCCGCGTGAATTCGACCGGCGGTCGCTGGCCCTTGGCGAGCATGTCCCGCACCGCGGTGCCGGACAGAAAGACCCGCTCTTCCTTCGTGCTGTTCGTCGTTTTGTCGCTGGCCATCGCGCCGGATTTCCGGCACCAGAACGTGTGCTCGAACTTGAGCGGCTGGATGCCGATCGCGGCGGGGTCGAACTCGTCAAAAATGCGCTGGGCGTCGTAGGTGCCGTAGTAATTGCCCACCCCGGCATGATCGCGGCCGACGATGAAGTGCGTGCAGCCGTAGTTCTTGCGCAGCAGCGCGTGCAGAATCGCCTCGGCGGGGCCGGCGTAGCGCATCGCCGCCGGCAGCACCGACAGCAGCGTGTTCTTCGAGCAGTAATACTGCTCGAGCAGCACCTCGTAGCACTTCATGCGGACATCGGCCGGAATGTCGCCCTTCTGCGTTTGGCCGACGATCGGGTGGATCAGCAACCCATCGCAGATTTCCAGCGCACATTTGGTGATGTACTCGTGGGCCCGGTGAATCGGGTTCCGCGTCTGAAATGCGACCACCGTTTCCCAGCCGTGCTCGGTGAACGCCGCCCGCGTCTGGGCCGGCGTCCGGCGGTAGCGCGGAAACTCCGCGTCATGCCGCGGAGCGATGACTTCGAGCTTGCCCGCCAGACACACGTCCCCCTCGGCGTACGTCACCGCTACGCCGGGATGCGCCTCGTCCGTGGTCCGAAAGACCTTCTCGGCCACTTTCCGCTTCTCGTTGGGATATTTCTCGGCCACGGTGAGCACCGCCAACAGACGCTTGTGGTCGTCAACCAACGCCAGTGGCTGCCCGACCGTGATGCGCTCCGCGGTCGCGGTGCTTACCGAGCAGGTGATCGGTACGGTCCACGGCAGGCCGCTGGCGAGCTGCTTGCGGTCGCACACGCCGTGGAAATCGGCCGCGTCCATGAAGCTCCGCAGCGGGCTGAAGGCGCCGATCGCGAGCAACTCCAAATCGCATTGCTCGCGCTCACCCAAGGTGATGGTCGTCAGCTTCGCCGCTTGCGTCTTCAACTCGGCGGCGCGGGCGTCGTCCACCACCAGATTCACGAGTGTGCCGCCGTGCGGCGGGATAAGGCCGTGTTCCATCCTGCGTCTCTCCGCTGCTGAAAACGCTCCCCGTCCGCCGGCCGGGCGGGAAAACCGGACTATATGCGATCCGACGGGGCGGCGAAACAAGAACGGCACACTTCCCGACATGGGGTCCGTGACACTTCCGGCGGGGCACGTTTATCCGAGCCGCGAGCGCCAGCGAGCGGGAAACGAGCCCCGAGCGCGA
>JAGVEP010000525.1 GCA_020058145.1 Phycisphaerae bacterium
GGGATGGGCGGTTTTTGGCGGGATTTGGTGGTATTCACCACAGAGACACAGAGACACAGAGAGGACAGTTCAAAGTTGCGAGTGCTGAATTCTGAACTCAGAACCCATAACTTCCAATTTCGTATCTGCCCGGTGGCCGACCCGGGCACGCCCGCGTGGCGACCCATTAGGAAGCGTCAGTGCCGCCCGCGCGTTGACGGTCGAGGCAGCGCGTGTTATCCAAGCCGCATGGCGAAGCGCACTTCCAGGCCGAAAGCCTCGCGACCGGGCGGACCGCCCGGCCGGCCGTCGTCGCTCGTCGATACGCGCATCATTTACTGCGGCGACTGCCTGGACCAGCTCGGCAAGCTGCCCGACGGCTGCGTGGACCTGATCTACCTCGACCCGCCCTTCAATTCCAACCGCAACTACGAGGTCGTCAGCGGCAATCCATCCGAGCCCCGAGCGCAAGCGAGCGGGTTTCCCGTGTGCTTCGACGACCGGCACGCGAGCACGCAGGCGTACATCGACAACATGCGGCCGCGCTGCCAGCAACTCGCCCGCGTCCTCAAGCCCACGGGGAGTTTCTACTACCACTGCGACTGGCATGCCAGCCACGGCGTCGTGGAGGCCGCTTGATGAGCAAGCGGCGTTTTGAACTCTCGCGCGTCTCGGGCGCTGCAGTCACTGACAAACAACTGCTCGACGATCTCCGAAGAGTTGCCGGGCAGTTGGGGCAGCAAACCGTTCCAGGACCCAAGTACCGTGAACTTGGGATGTATGACGATTCGACCGTCTTGCGTCGGTTCGGCTCCTGGAACAAGGCGCTGGAGGCCGCTGGCCTCAAGAAGTCGAATGAGTACATGATCGCGGATGAGCGTCTGTTCGAAAACATCCTCTCAATCTGGCAACGTCTCGGAAGGCAGCCAAGACGCATTGACTTAGCGTCGGAGTTCTCGGAGTTTTCCCAGTCTCCGTACAACCGTCGCTTTGGTTCGTGGGGAGGGGCGCTGAGGGCCTTCGTGGACTATGCCAACGAGGGCACAGAGATCGCGGATGTTCCGGAACAGTCTTCTTGGACCTCGGCCATACGGACGCCGCGGGATCCGTCGTTGCGTCTTCGATACAAGGTACTGGTGCGCGATGGTTTCAAGTGCTCTCTGTGTGGCGCGAGCCCGGCAATCTCCGCTGGTGTCACCCTGCACCTTGACCACATCAAACCTTGGAGCAAGGGAGGCGAAACCACCTTTGAGAATCTCCGAACGACATGCGAGCGCTGCAATCTGGGCAAAGGAAACGAGCTATAGATGGGCGGTCATCGCGCTAAGCGGCATCCCCAAAAAGGCCCCGGTCGGCGACATGGGCATCGACGGCCGCATCTTCCCCCGTCTCCGCCGCCCCGTAGAAGCGTGGCGAACGCCGATTACGATGTGCCAGTCGGAGTCTATGAATGACACCTGAGGCCACAATCGACCACCTGCGAGAGCGGATATTCCACATGTCCGTTCAAACCGCGGAGGGTGCAATCTGGTCGGCAACGTGTTTCTACATTGCGCGACTGCTTCCGTCCAACCGAATCGTCGTCGCCACGGCTGCACATGCAGTGAAGTTCTCCGAAACTACGAAGATCGACTGGGTGTTTCGGCGCTTCACAGGCGACGGCAGCTGCGTCGCTGAAATGCGATTCTCCACGAACGACAGCGAAGAGCTGAAACGCCCGTACCGCTTCTACAAGCTTGCGGACGTTGCATTCATCGTGCTGCCACCGCCTGACTACGAGGCGCACGGCGAACTGATTCCGACCACCCTCGAGCCGGCGATGGTGCTCGAACAGACCAAGGCAATCACACCGGGTACACGAGTGGGTTGGATGGGATTCCCCGGAACGGTTGAAGCGTTCTTGGGTGCTCCTCAACTGTGCTACTACGAGGGTGTCGTGTCGGCCTTCCATGCAAAGGGCAGCCGCGGGCTCTACTTGGTCGACGGGCACAACTCGCGCGGAGTGAGTGGTGGACCAGTTTTTCACTGGCGAGACGGTGACCACCAGCCACAAATTGTGGGCATCGTGTCTGGCTATGGGTGCGAAGACGCCGACCTTCCAGGTTTGTGCGTGTTTGAACCGATTAATCCTGTCATCGGCTTCTTAAAGGCACAATACGGCACTGAGCCACGAGATGCCAAGACGTAGCGCCGCACGGCCGTAGGCGCAGGGTATGCATCGCCGAGCATCTTCTCGCGCCCTGGGGCAATGTCGCTGCAGTTCGGGTCGAAACGCCAGGTGCCGAGGATGGGGCGCAGCGCGTCCGGGCTGGCACGCGGCGCAGCGTGGACCGGGCGCTCTCGTCGATGGACCGGGCGCTCCCGTCGGTGGACGGAAAACGCTGTTCGATGGACCGGGCGCTCCGGTGGATGGATCGACCGCTCCGGCCGATGGATCGATTGCTCCGGTCGGTGGATCGTCTGCTCCCGTCGATGGACGGAAAATAGCGCCCGATAAACCGGGCGCTCCCGTCGGCGGACGGAAAGTGCCGGTCGATGGCCCGGGCGCAGCGCGGGGTGGACGGAGAATGTCGGTCGGCGGACCGAAAAGAGGGCCGGCGGGCGGTTTGGCGCTGGCGGGGCTGTTTTTAGAGGAAGGGCGTCGCCCCGTCGCTGGCCGCCGATCCTCTCTGTGCCTCTGTGCCTCTGTGGTGAACTCTGGCCGTGCGCGCCTGCGTTCACGTCGGACTCGGAGGTCCGACGCTACTCGTCGCCTCGTTGCCAGTTGCCCTGTTGCCTCGGTGCAAGGCAGCCATCAGCCGTCAGCCGTCAGCCGTCAGCGAAAACAGAGGCGATCGAGCTCGCCGGCCGGAGTGCGCCGCGACGGCTTGCGCCGTCGTCTCGGATCAGCGTCTGGCATCAGCTTTCAGCCCTCAGCCGTCAGCCAAACCCTCCCCCGTCCCCTCCCTGCAAGAGAGGGGGGGTTGACGCACTCGCTTGCGCTTCGTGTTCCGACGCACTCGCTGGCGCTTCGTGTTCCGACGCACTCGCTGGCGCTTCGTGTTCCGACGCACTCGCTTGCGCTTCGTGTTCCGACGCACTCGCTTGCGCTTCGTGTTCCGACACACTCGCTTGCGCTTCGTGTTCTGACGCACTCGCTTGCGCTTCGTGTTCCGACACACTCGCTTGCGCTTCGTGTTCTGACGCACTCGCTTGCGCGTCGTGTTCTGATGCACTCGCTGGCGCTTCGTGTTCCGACGCACGCGCTGGCGCGGCTCCGTTCGCCTGGTTGCCTCGTTGCCTGTTGCCTCGTTGCCCTGTTGCCTCGTTGCCTTCTGTCTGAACTTGTCGCCGGATTGACGCCCGAACCCGAATACCTGACCTTATCCAGCCGCCAAATTGTGCAGTAAGGAGTAGGGCATGGCGTTACGCCGTTTGTCGTCACACGAAGTCCACGCGCGCGTCGCGGTCCTGCTCGCGGTCAGCGCGGCGCTCCCCGCCGTCCGTGCCGATCGCAAGCCGCACGCGGCGATGATGCGCTTCCCGGATGTGAGCGCCACGCAGATCGTCTTCGCCTATGCCGACGATCTGTGGGTCGCACCGCGCGCGGGCGGCCTTGCGGTCCCGCTGGCGAGCCCCCCGGGAGGCGAGGCGTTCCCGCGCTTCAGCCCCGACGGTCAAACCGTCGCCCTCGTCGGCAATTACGACGGCAATCGCGACTTGTACACCATCCCCGTCACCGGCGGCGTGCCGTTCCGCGTCACCCACCACCCCGCGGGCGAGGTCCTGTGTGACTGGACGCCCGCTGGCCAGCGCCTGCTGTTCTTCGCCAGCGGTTACGAGGGGCTCGGACGGCAAACAGAACTCTACACCGTCAGTGCCGCAGGCGGGCTGCCTGAGAAGCTGCCCGTGCCCTACGGTGCGGTCGGCGCCATCAGCCCCGACGGCACCTGGCTGGCCTATACGCCACACACCAACGACGCCCGCACTTGGAAACGGTATCGTGGCGGCATGGCGACCGACATCTGGCTCTTCAACCTCCGCGAGCATACCTCGAAGAAGATCACGGACTGGGAGGGCACCGACAGCCAGCCGATGTGGCACGGCGACAAGATCTACTACATGTCCGACGACGGCCCGAGCCATCGCCTGAACATCTGGGTCTATGACTCCAGGACGGAGCGGCGCGAGCAGGTCACGAACTTCGACGTGGACGACGTCAAGTGGCCCGCCATCGGCCCTGGCCCGACCGGCGACGGTGAAATCGTCTTCCAAAGCGGCGCGGACCTCTACCTGCTCGACCTCAAGACCCGCCGCAGCCACACCATCGAGATCACCGTCCCTGGCGACCGGCCGAAAATCCGCCCGCAGCGAATCGATGTGCAGGGCCGCATCGAGGGCATGGATCTCTCGCCAACCGGCAAGCGGGCCGCATTCGAAGCCCGCGGCGATCTCTGGACGGCCCCGGCGCAGAAGGGCTCGCCGCGCCCCCTGACACGCACCAGCGGCGTGGCCGAGCGGAACCCGAACTGGAGCCCCGACGGCCGCTGGCTCGCGTACTTCTCCGACCAGACCGGCGAGTACGAACTGTACGTCGCCCAGAGTGACGGCAAGGGCGAGACCCGGCGGCTGACCGACTCCGCGCCAGAGGTCACGCACGCGCTGTGGACCACGCCGGTCGATGGTTCGCGCCCCGCCGACCTAAGACTGCCGGCGTGCTTCCGCCACAACATGGCGTGGTCGCCGGACTCCAAGTACATCCTGTTCACCGATAAGGCCGGGGCGCTGTGGTTGCACACACTCGAGGAAGGCACGGAGCTGAGGCCGACCGAGGAGGGAGGGCGAAGGAGGCACGCAGGCACGCAGGGAGAGGAGGCGACGAGTACGGAACCCGCGACGGAGCCTGCTTCGGAGCCGGCGTCGGAGCCGGCCTCGAAACCGGCCGAAGCTGAGAAGATCGAAAGGCACGGCATTGCCAAGCCCGGCGCGACCATGCTTCTCGACATCGACCCCTGGGCGCGCCAGCCGCACGTGAGTTGGTCGCACGACTCCAACTGGATCGCCTACACGAGGCTCGGCGATAACGATCAGCCCGCGATCTGGCTCTATTCGCTCGTTACGGGCGACAAGCACCAGGTCACCAGCGGCGTGTTCAATGACACCTGGCCGACATTTGATCGCAAGGGCGACTATCTTTACTTTGCGACGAACCGTCGGTTCGCCGACCCGGTGTACGAGGACGTCGGCAGCACGTTTGTCTACACCGAGACGGACCAGCTCGCCGTTGTGCCGCTGCGCACCAAGGTCCCCTCGCCGTGGCTACCCAAGATCGACGAGGAGACCTGGTCGGACAAGGCGAAGGACAAGGGCAACGATACAGATAAGGACAAGGATAAGGGCAAGGACAAGGAGAAGCCGTCCGAGCCCGAAAGCAAGCCCGCCGTCGCGGAGCCCGAGCCCCAGCCCCAGGCCACCCCTCCTGAACAGGAACCCTCCACCTGGCCCGCGACGACGCCGGCTAGTACGCAGTCAACCCAGAGCAAACCGGCGGAATCCAAGCCCGCCGAGCCAGCGAAGGCCGACAAGAAGGACGAAAAACCACTCGAAATCGACCTCGCCGACTTCGAGCAGCGCGCCATCCTGCTGCCCGTGCGAAACGGGGCATTCTACAACCTGGCCGTCAACCACGAGGGCAAGCTGATCTACGTGCGCGGCGGCTCACGCGGTACGCCGGCCGCGCCCAGCATCAAAATCTTCGATGTGAAAGACGAAGATCGCGAGGAAAAGACGGTCATCGACGGCGTGGGCGGCTTCGCCTGGTCGGCCGACGGCAAGAAGTTGCTCATCAGCCGCAACGGCTACGCCGTCATCGACGCCGCCCCAGGCCAGAATCCCACCAAGCTCATCCCGCTCGATGGCATGATCAAGGACATCGAGCCGCGCGAGGAGTGGCGGCAACTGCTCATCGACGCCTGGCGGATCGAGCGCGATTTCTTCTACGTCGCGAACATGCACGGGGTCGACTGGCCGGCTACGCGCGACCACTACCTGAAGATGCTCGACGATTGCGTCTCACGAACCGACGTCGCGTTCCTGATCCGCGAGCTGATTTCCGAACTGAACGTCGGCCATGCGTACTACTTCGGCGGCGGCGAGGCCGGCGGCGAACCCGCGGTTTCCGTCGGCCTGCTCGGCTGCGATTTCGAGCTGCACGACGGCGCGTACCGCATCAGCAAGATCATCCACGGCGGACCGTGGGACCTGGATGCCCGCGGCCCGCTCAGTCAACCCGGCGTGAAGGTCAAGGCGGGTGACTACCTGCTGGCCGTCAACGGCGTGCCCGTGGACACCGCGAAAGACCCGTGGGCCGCATTCCTGGGGCTGGCCGGCCGGACCGTGACGCTCACCGTCAGCGACCAGCCGACCTACGACCCGCATGCCAACCCGAACATCGCGAAGGAGGAGAAAAAAGACGAAAAGAAGGACGAGAAGAAAGACGACAAGGACGAGAAGAAGGACGATAAGGACGAGAAAAAGGACGACAAGGACGACAAAATCGAAGGCCAGCGCGACGTGGTCATCACCCTGCTCGGCGACGAGGGTGGCCTGCGCTACCGGGCCTGGGTCGAACACAACCGAGCCTACGTCGCAGAGCACAGCGGCGGCAAGGTCGGCTATCTGCACGTCCCTGATACCGGCATCAGCGGCCAGAACGAGCTGTTCCGCCAGTTCTACGGACAGCGCTCGAAGGCGGCGCTCGTCATCGACGAACGCTGGAACGGCGGCGGCCAACTTCCGCACCGCTTCATCGAGCTGCTCAACCGCCCCGTGACGAATTATTGGGCGCGGCGCGATGGCCGCGACTGGCCCAGCCCCAACGACTCCCACCAGGGACCCAAGTGCATGCTCATCAACGGGCTGGCCGGTTCCGGCGGCGATGCCTTCCCCTTCTATTTCCGGCAGGCCAAGCTGGGCAAGCTAATCGGTATGCGCACCTGGGGCGGCCTCGTCGGCATCAGCGGTAACCCCGGCCTGATCGATGGCACCGGCGTCACCGTGCCCACGTTCGGGTTCTTCAAGTTGGACGGTACGTGGGGTGTCGAAGGTCACGGCGTCGACCCGGACATCGAGGTCATCGACGACCCGGCCCTGATGGTCGATGGCGGCGACCCGCAGCTCGACAAAGCCATTGAAGTGATGCTGGCCGAGGTTGAGCGCCACCCGTTCGTCCCGCCCAAGCGACCCGCGGACCCCGACCGCAGCGGGATGGGTGTCCTTGAGAAGGATCGGTAGCCGCAAATGGTGGGCGGTGCCCGCCCTACGTCAGCAGCCCCCGCTGTCGCATGGCCATGAGAATCAACTCGACCGCCTGTTCGTGCGTGAACCGGTCCAGATTCAGCACCAGATCGTGGCGACAAACCTCGTTGGCAGCCGGGCCGAAGTGGTTCCGCCGAAACTCGACCCGTTCGCGGTCCACTCGCTCGACTTCGGCCAGGGCCAGCGCGGGGCTCATCCGGCTGCGTGCGGCCAACTGCTCCGCCCGACGTTCCAGCGCGGCGGTCACGCGTACCCGCAGCCCGCGGTCGCGCGGCAGGACCAGGTCGGCCCCACGGCCGAGGAAGACGGCGTGCCCTTGCCGGGCCAGGGCCAGCACCGTTTCGGTGAGGCGGTGGAAATAGTCGTCCTTGCGCAACTCGCCCTGGATGAGCCAGCGGGCGGTCGCTTCGAGCCAACTGACGTCGTGCTCGTCCAGTTGCTCGTAGAGTTGCGTACGGACGCGGTCATCGCCCGCCATCGCCTGCAGAATCTCGCGGTCAAACACGGGCCACCCAAGCCGCTCGCCGAGCAGCGTCGCGACCTGCGAACCGCCGGACGCGAGTGTGCGGGAGAACGCGACGAACGCGGCCACCTCGGGTGGCGTTTGGTCGGGTTGGGGCCGGGGCCGCTGGATGCGGGCCAGCTCCCAATTTCGCATCTGCTTTTCGACGACTTTGGTCAGTTCGGTTCGACTACCGGTTGCGCGCGTGGGCATACAACACCTCCCACACTTCATTATAACGCCGGGCGCGCCGGATTACCGGCTTGACCCCGCGTCCAAGAACGACCGCAGGTCCGCTTCGTCCACCTTTGGCTCGCCGGGGCTGACGTTGTTGAGCCGGCCGGCCTGCATCCAGCGCTCCAACTCGTCCACCTGCTCAAAAAGGTGGTCAAACGAGTCCACGATGAACAGCAGCGGCTGATAATGGTCGATCTCGAAGTACTGGTTGATGACCCACTCCAGCCGAAACGGAAAGCGCTGCACGTCCGGCGATTCCAGGCAGTGCGCCAGCTCGCCAAAGGAGCTCAGCAGCCCGCTGCCGTAGGCCTTCAGCTCGCGGCCCTGGCGCAACAGACCGAATTCGACCGTGAACCAGAAAAACCGGGCCAGGGCCTTGATGTTGCTCTCGACCCGCCGGAGGCGCTCGTCTTCGTCCGGTATTTCGCGGGCCAGCTCGGCGGCGTGCCGGGCGACCTCGCCGAAGCGCACCAGTACGTCGGCAAAGACGCGGTCGGTGTGCATGGGTACGTGGCCGGCGACATCGTGGAAGATGTCCGGCTCCGGCAGGTAATCGAGCGTGCCGCCGTCGCGGATGGTGATGGTCGTCGGAAAAGACCGCTGGCGGAGGCAATCGAAGAAGACGTAGGCGGGTACGTAGCCGCTGACGGCCTGGGCCGTGAAACCGCTCAAAGGTGCCAGAAACCGGTTAATGTCCTCCAGCCGTGGGACGTTCTGCGGGTCCATCGCAAGCTGTTCGATGCCCTCCAGGAAGCGGCGATTGGCGTATTTTTCCCACCGCGGCCGGATGCGCGCATAGAGCTGCCGCCAGGTCTCGTGATTCTCCTCACTGTACAGCTCGTAGGGTTGGCGAATGAAGACCTGTCCATCGGCCTGGGCCAGCTCGATGAACGAGGCTTTGGTGGTGGTCAAACCGGCCGTTGCGGTAGGGGTCATGGGGAGTCTCCGACGATGTGCCGGATTATAGGCGCGTCGCTCGCGCGCAGTCGGCTCAAGTCGCCTGAGCCAGGATACGCTCCATCGCGCTCACGAATTCCCCCGCCTTCCGGGTCATCTCGGCTACCTGCGGCTGGTCAAATGTGACCAGCTCGGCATAGTCCGCTTGCCCGCGACGCTGGTAAAGCAGGTCGTAACATCGCCCCAGGTCCGGTTCGATTCGCCCGGTCTTCACCAAATGGCGGTGGAGCGCCGCGCGGACACCGCTGTGCTTGACGAACTTTCGGCCTTCGCTGAGCAGAACGGCGCTGGCAGCATAGAAACAGGCGTAGTAAGCGCGGTTCACGGCAAAGTTGAAACGCCCGGCCGCCGACTCGGAGCGCACCGACGCAAGCGCCTCGCGGGCCTGGTCCAACCAGTATCGGACAACTTCGCGCCGGGCCTCCTCGTCCGTCATGCCGCCACTCCGTCGCGCGTAATTTCGTCGTGGATCGGCAAGACCCGGTAGATGCCGTTGCTCCACTCCTGGCTGGAAACGATCAGTGTGCTGAAGATGACGTCGTAGGCCAGTTCCAGATCGAAGAGGGCCGTGGTGATCGCGTCGGCCTCACGCCAGTGCAACTTCCGCGTGGTGAGCACGAGCAGATCGATATCCGACTCCGCGTCGCCGGCCGCTCGCGCCTTGGAGCCGAAGAGCATGACCTGCTCGACGGGGAATGACTCGCATAGCAGACGCGCGGCCGCCTCGATCGCCCGGCGCTCGTTTTCCTGCAACGGGATGTCAGCCAGTGTTCGCATCGCGCAGCAGTGTAGCCCAAGCGGGCCATTTCAGCGATTCAGCGGCTGCTTACGGCGGCGGACGAACGATGTAAATCGGCCGCTGCTTCACTTCCTCGTACATGCGACCGACGTATTCGCCCAGGATCCACAGCACGACCAGGTTCACGCCGCCGAGAATGAGCACCGCGGCCAGCAGCGA
>JAGVEP010000205.1 GCA_020058145.1 Phycisphaerae bacterium
CCGGACGGCCGGTGCGCCGGGCGCGCCGGCGACGGTCATTCCGGGCACCAGCGGTCCAGCGTCGACACCCATGGCGGGCGAATTCGCGGCCCCGATCGAGAATGCCTCGGTGACCGAAGGGATGCTGGTGGCCCAGGAAGTGGACGCCGGCACCGTCCAGAGCCGCAAGATGCTGGACCAGATCGGACAGATGGTGGACAGCGACTCCGAGGTCGTGTCCGCGCTCATCGACCAGTGGCTCCAGCGCCAGGACCAGGTCCGCGACGAGATGAACTGAACCATGCCGCCCCGTGCTAACTATCGTGGTGAGGCCAAGGCTGCCGCCGAACTGACCGGCCCCCGCAAGGCCGCCGTGCTGCTCGTCGCGCTCCAGCAGGACAAGGCCGCCAAGCTGCTGCGCGGCCTCAACCGCGACCGCGTCGAGGAAGTCACGCGCGAAATCGCCGCCATCGAAGCCATCGCGCCCGACGTCCGCGAGCAGGTGGTGCGCGAGTTTTACAACCTGCTCACCGCCCGGCAATACGCCGACACCGGCGGGATGGGCTGGGCGCGCACGCTGCTGCTCAAGACGCTGCCGGCCGACGAAGCCCGCCGCATTATGGCCATCATCGAGCACCAGGTGCACGAACAGCCGTTTAGCTTTCTCCAAAAGACCGAAAAGGAGAACCTGGTCACGTTTCTCCAGGAGGAACACCCGCAGACCATCGCGCTCGTGCTGTCCCACGTCCCGCCGGGCATGGCCACCGAGATTCTGTCCGCGTTGCCCAGGGACCGCCAGGTCGAAGTCGTCTCGCGGATCGCGAGCATGGACCAGACCAGCCCCGACGTCATCCGGGAAGTCGAGCGCGGCTTGGAAAAACGCCTGGCGGGCCTGGTCTCCGAGCGTTTCGAGCGCGTCGGGGGCGTGCCGGCGGTGGCCGAGATTCTGAACATGGCGGGCCGCGCCACGGAAAAGGCCATTCTCGAGAGTCTCGAGGAGAACAACCCGCAACTGGTCGAGGAAATCCGGCGGCTGATGTTCGTCTTTGAGGACATCATCCGCGTCGACGACAAGGGCATTCAGGCGGTACTCAAGGAAATCGACAACAACCAGCTCGCGCTGTCGCTCAAGACGGCCAGCGATGAGCTCAAGCAGAAGATCTTCCGCAATATGTCGGAGCGGGCCGCCCAGCTCATTCGCGAGGAAATGGAATTCATGGGTCCGGTCCGCGTCACCGACGTGGAAGCCGCCCAGCAAAAGACCGTGGACATCGTCCGCCGCCTCGAGGACGCCGGTGAGTTGATCGTCTCCGGCCGCGGCGGCGAAGACGACGTGGTGGTGTAGCGGCCGGGCTCTGTACCGGCGGAGGACACCGGCTATTAGCCGGTGCCACACAAGTGTAGCGGCCGGGCTCTGTACCGGCCGAGTAGCGTCAGACCTCCGAGTCCGACGGCGGAGCGGGCGAGACGCCCGCACCACCCTGTAGCGGCCCGGCCGTCAGCCGTTGCCCAGCGTCGCGCAGGAGCGTAAGCCCGCATGGCCGCCGTTATCCGCCGTGAAAACCTGACCTCCAGCCGGCGCTTCTCGTTCCAGGATATGGAGCGCGAGGCGGGCGCGATCATCGCACGCGCGCAAGCCGCGGCGGAGCAGCTTATGGCCGACACGCGGCGGCAGATCGCCGAGGCCCAGGAGCGTGCGGAGCGCCAGGCCGAGGTTCGCCAACACGAGGCTCGCGAACAGGGCCTCACGCGGGGGCACCACGACGGTTTCGAGGCCGCCAAACAGGAAGCCCGCGCCGCCGCCATCGAGGCCGCGCGTGACGAGCTGCGACAACTCACCCAGGCCCTGCGCGCCGCGCTTGGCGAATTCGAACGCAACAAGCACGGGCTGCTGGCGGTCGCCGAAGCCGGCCTCATCGAACTGGCCGTCGCCATCGCGCGGCGCGTCTGCAAAACGCTGGCCGAGGCCGGGCCCGAGTCGGCCCAGGCCAACGCCCGTGTTTTGCTGGAGCTGGTGCGGAACCAGCACGACCTGCAGGTCCGTCTGCACCCCGCTGACCATGAGCTGCTCGGGGCGACCCCGGAAAACCTGCTGTCCCAAGCCGCCGACCTGCAGCACGTGCAGCTCAGCGCGGATCCGGCTGTCGAGCGGGGCGGCTGCGTGCTCACCTCGCGCGACGGCACGCTGGACGCCAACATCTCCACGCAAATCGACCGCATCGCGGCGGTCATCTGCCAGACCCTGCGCCCCGCACACCCAAGCAGCGCCGCAGCGCCGCCGCCGCCGACTGTTCAGGAGTCGGCGACATGACCGCCACGGTCTTCTCAACCCTCGCCGACGAAGTCACGCACCTGCTCAGCGAGCGCATGCAGGGCCGCGTGTGCAATGTCCGTGGCCTGACGGTCGGCGCCGCGGGTCTGCCCGCGCCCATCGGGGCACGCTGCCGGATTCGCACACGCCGCCACGGAGAAGTGGAGGCCGAAGTCGTGGCGCTGCGCGAGAGCCACACGGTCTTGAGCGTTTTCGGCGAGGCGACCGGCATCGCACCCGATGACGAAGTGCTCTGCGTCGCCGGACCGCCGCGGGTGCCCGTGGGCTTCGATTTGCTGGGTCGCATCCTGGATGCGCAGGGCCGGCCGCTCGATGGCCGCTGCACGCCGCGCGTGAACGTGCGTTATCCGCTGTACACCAGTGCCCCGCCCGCCCTGGTCCGCCGCGCGATCGACCAACCGCTCGGCCTGGGCATCCGCA
>JAGVEP010000059.1 GCA_020058145.1 Phycisphaerae bacterium
ACTGTAAAATCACACATGTCCGTTGCTCCTTTGGAAAAAAGTTGTTTGGGCCGGTTGTTATACCGGCCCGAGCAACGGACGCTCATCCCCATCTACTTCGACCGTCTCGCCAGCGTGGGGTCTTCCGCGGAGCGCGCCGCGCGGACCGCAGGCTCGCACCTGAGGCTCGGACGGCGAGCTTCCGCCACAGTTTTGGACTACACCCCAGACGGGGAACCGGCCGGGATTCGGGCCTCGCGGTGGATCCTGGGGGTCAAACCGCTCCTCAACGCCGTGCGGAGCCCACCGCGAGGCCGGATCTGAGGCGGGTCAGGCCGTGTGCTCCCCAGCGTATTCGGCCCAGGTTTTCGGCGTTTCCCACACGCGGACACTGTGCAGGCGCGCCGGCGCGACCTGATCCACCAGCAACCCCCAGATCACGCGGGCGATGTTCTCGACGCTCGGATTCAGGTCGCGGAACTCCGCCGTGTCCTCGTTGAGGTGCTGGTGGTCGAACCGCTCGAGCACCCGCTCCTGGACGCACCGCTCGAACCGCGGCAGCGGCAACACCGCCCCGGTCTTTTCATCCGGTCGACCGGCCACCGTGACTTCGAGCAGGTAATTGTGCCCGTGGCCGCGCAGGTTGTTGCACTTGCCGAAGATCTGGCGGTTTTCCGCAGCGGAAAGCGGCGGGCAGTGCAGCCGATGAGCGGCGGAGAACTCGAACTGTTGCGTGAGCAGCACCATGGCGGGGTTCTCCCGGAGAAGGGCGTAGCGCAGGGTCGGCGTCGGGCACAATTCCAGCTTGACCAGCGGCGCGTGTCGCGGGGCTACGGGTACCACCTGTTCCCAAATGTGCTTGAGCAGGTGCTCCGCGGACATGCGCCAGCCATGGTCGCGGAGTGCTTCGGCGGTGTGCGGAATCGCGTGGCGGCGGAGTAGATCATCGAGCAGCGAGATGTTGCAGAGATAGCCGGTCACGGGGTCGGGCTGGCCGGCGACGGTCGCGCGGAGCTTCAGGTAGGGTACGACGCCCACGGCACTGGGCCAGCCGCCCCACGAGTTGGTGACCGGGCGCGAGAACTCGACCCGCCCGGCCCAGTCGCGGTCGACAGAGAAGCGCACCTCGCGTGTGAGACGAATCATCCTGCGGAATTGTACGCGGGCGCGGGCGCACTTGCCTCGCCGGGGTGGCGATTCGCCGTCCACCGCGCTAAGCTAAGCGCTGCAGCGCGCAACGGAGAACGGACCGGTCATGCTAGCCATCGTCGCCAAACCGCGGGGGTTTTGTGCGGGCGTCGAGCGCGCCATCCGCGCCGTCGAGCTCGCGCTCGAGCACTACGGCCCGCCCGTGTATGTGCGCAAGGAAATCGTGCACAACGTCCACGTCGTCGAGCGGCTCCGTGGCTGTGGAGCCGTATTTGTGGACGAACTGGACGACGTGCCCGCCGGCGCGGTCGCGATTCTGTCCGCCCACGGCTCGCCGCCCGAGGTATATGCGGAAGCCGGGCGCCGCCAACTGCGGTTGATCGACGCAACCTGCCCGCTCGTGCGAAAAGTACACGTGGAAGTTCGCCGGTACATTCAGCGCGGCTACCGCATCATTCTGATTGGTCACGCGGGGCACGACGAGGTCGCCGGGACGATGGGGCAGGCCCCCGAAGCCGTGGTCCTGGTGGAGCGGCCAGCCGATGCCGCCCGGTTGCAACTCGCCCCGGCGGAAAAGGGCATCATCCTGACGCAAACCACGCTGAGCCAGGACGATGCGCGCGAGATCATGACGGCGCTGCTGGCGCGGTTCCCACACCTGGAGCTGCCGCCCTCGGACGATATCTGCTACGCCACGCAAAACCGCCAAAACGCGGTGAAGAGCATCAGCGGACGGATCGACCTACTTCTCGTGGTCGGCTCGCAGAATTCATCCAACTCGCGGCGGCTGACGGAAGTGGCGCGGTCGCGCGGCGTGCAGGCGCATCTCGTGGATGGACCGGACAATATTGAGCCTGCCTGGCTCACCGGCGTGCAGCGGGTGGGCGTGACTTCCGGCGCCAGCGCTCCAGAGGATGTGGTGCAGGCCGTGCTGGCGTATCTGCGGAGGAACGGGGTCGCGAGCATTGAAGAGGTGCCGGCCCCGGATGAGGGCATCGTTTTCGCGCTGCCGCAGGTGTCCGCATAGGGGACTTGGCGTGCTGACACCGCTTACGTGGCTTCCGCCGGTGCGATTTCCACGCTGGCCCGCCGTTGTGAACGATATATACTTCAGTTGCTAGGCGTGTTTTGGGAGGATTCATGCCCGGTCGGCATCGAGATCATTGCGGCTTGACGCTGGCCGCATCAATTATCGGCCTTTCGCTCGCCGCCTGTGTGCCCCAGTTGACCGGCGACGAGAAGGCGGACCGCGGCGCGTATCGCGTGCGGCAGGAAGTCCTCTCGTGGTTCGACTTCGGCCGGCTGCGCGAAATCCCGCTGCGCGCGTATATTCCCGACACAGCAGACGGGCCGTACCCAGTGGTCGTTTTTTCGCCCGGGATTGGCACCTCTCGCGACCACTATGCGTCGCTCGGTATGTACTGGGCCACACACGGCTATCTCGCGGTCTTCATGAGCCACCCCGGTGCGGACGACGCCGCGATTTACGGTGAGCATCCCGCAGTGCTGGCGGTGCTCGATGCGGTGCGCGATTACGCCCACCAGGTGACCGCCCGCTCGGACCACCCGCGGGACGTCGCGTTCGTTCTGGATCAAATCGAGCAGTCGCCCGTCCTGCGACCGCAAGCGGATCTCAACCGGATAGCGGTGGCCGGACACTCCTTCGGCGCCTTTACGGCCCTGGCCTTGATCGGCATGCGCGTCAACACGCTCGCTGGTCCGAATCAGGAGCTGCGCGACCCGCGGATCAAGGTGGCCATCGCGATGTCGCCGCCGGGGCCGGGGGCGCTGGGGCTTGCCGATGACGCCTGGACGACGCTGGCGACGCCCTGCCTGACCCTGATGGGCACGCTCGACTGGGATCCGGAGACAACGGATCCGCGGGAACGCCGGACGGCGTTCGAACAGTCGAGCGCAGCGGACCAGTTCCTGGCGACGCTGCGTGGTGCCACGCATGGGGTATTCGACGAGCAGAGCCCGTGGAGGCTGGACGGTAGCGCTTATCAGCAGCACCACGGGGCGATTGAGCTTGTGACCACCGCGTTTCTTGAGGCCTACCTCCGCCGCGACGCCGGCGCACAGCAGTGGCTGCTGGACCGGGACATCGAGCACCAAACCGATGGGGCCTGCACGCTGGAGTACAGGCAGGTGATGCCGATTGCGCCGTAGGAGTCCGAGCCGCGCACGCATAAGCTGGGTGGAGTGGGCGTCTCGCCCGCTCTCTGGCGGCCAAGATGGCCACCCCACCCATGCGCTGATAATTGTGAGGCACTCCGCTAGCGATACCGGCGGCGCAGCAGCCCCAGCACCCCCGGTACCAATGCCAACGGCAGCAGACCCCCAGCGCCGCAGCCGGCCGGGGTCGCACTCTGCTCGGCTGGCGCGTTTCCATCCAGCAGGTCCCGCAAGTCGCGTGTGCGCGGCGATTGCGTACTAGCGGCCTGGCCAGAACCGGACGCACCTTCGGCCACGGCAATCGTCACCCTGGCGTTGTTTGACAACCCGCCAGGATCGGTCACCGTGAGCGCGAGGTAATACGTCCCCGCCGCGACCGCTTGCCAGCTCACCTCCTGCTGATCCATGCCTTTCATAGGCAGAAAGACGGTTGCGACCTCGTCCGGCAACAGACCGCCGCCGACCGCGTTGGTCTGCCGCCAACGGTAGTCCAGCACGTCACCGTCCGGATCGGCCCCCTCCGGGCCAGCGCGGGCTTTGAACTGGATTGTGTCGCCGGCCGTAGCCTGGACCGGCACGGACGAATCCACGGGCTGCCCGCTGGTCCCCAGAATCACCGCGGTGGGCTCGCGGTTCCGTGGTAGGTCCTGGACCACGTAAATTCGCACTACGTCGGACGAGGGCGGCGAGTTGACGTGATCGCTTACGGTCAAACGGAAAACATACGGGTTGTCGTTCGTCGTCAGCGTGTCCAACCTGACGCTCGCGTACGGCGAACTGGTACCCGCCCCCGTGAAATCCGATTGACTCACCTGTTCCGGGCCGGAAATCCACTCCCAGGCGTACTCCAACTGGTCCTTCAGGAAGACGTTCAGGTCGTTCGGATCGAAACCCAGGTTCGAGCTGTCGAACGACCGGCTGCCATTCAGCCGCACCGTGCTGCCGATCTTCACCCGCTGATCCGGCCCTGCATCCGCATACGGGGGCGGGTTCGGCGGCAAGAAGCGGTTGTTCTCGATGGCTTTGAGCACGATTTGACGCGCATCCCACTCTCCGTCGCTGGGACTGTCGGAGTTGGCTACTCGCACGTCGAGGCTCCAGAGCACATCGTAGTTTATCTCGCCGCGCAACCGCTTCTGGTTCGCCCCGAGGAACTTCGGTACCCAGACATAGACGTCCATCCTAACCGCCTTCGGCAGATCGGGAACCCGCGGCGGCTGCTGGTACAGCGTGTACTCCAGGTTCGTTGCGCCGACGAGCGGGGGCGCGGCCGGTGGCCCATCCGAACCGAACGCATCCAACCGATAGTGGAATTCAACGTCTGCCTCTTGCGAATTCGGGTCGTTGGGGTCCAGGGTAAGGTCCTGATCCGTCACGATCATGGTAATCACGATGAGATCGAGCTCCTGCGCAACATCCACGAGCGGGTCGAACGGCCGCGGGACCCCCCAAAAGCCCAGCGGCTGGTAGAAGCCGAAGAAGAAGAAGAAATAGTCGAAAGTGTCGCTGAAATCGAAACTCGGGTCCCCGATGTACGGTTGCCGGGTAAAGTTGATGCTGTCGATGTGTGGGGCGTCCTGCGCAGCACCCTGCCCGAGCGCCGGCAGACCGCCAGCGACCGCCAGTACCACCGCCGTCGCGAGCTGGATTTTTCTCATGTTCGCACCTTCTCAGTTCACCCACTTCATTCTATCCGGTCCCGCCAGACACCAGGTGTACTACGGGGGGTATCGGTTAGGGGTAGCATCGCTGGGCTAGCCGCCGCCGGAGGACGGCCCCGACGAGCTGGTGCCGGAACCTTGTTGCGTTGTTGTGGTCAGGGTCAGTATCGTTTCTGCGGCCGCGCCAAAACGCACGGTACAGAAATTCCCGTTCGCGTCCGCCAGCGGCATGAAGTCGAAGACCACATCTTCCCCTTCGATATACTCGTTTTGTTGTCGACCGGAACCGCCCTGGCTGAGGAACACGCCGGGATTGAGCGGGCTGCACTGGTACACGTCCACCTGGGCGAACGTCTTGTAGCCACCGGTCGTGTTCGACCCGGCGAAGGGTGCCGTGCCGCCACCCGGAGAGGAAGACGGCAAGGGGGCCCCATTCTGAGTGTAGTAAAAAGCCACGCCGTCACACGAGACCGGCGGCTGGGAGAAGACCAGGATCACGTCCGGCGTGGTCAACGTCATCGACGACACGGTCGGTGTAGTCGTTGTCGAGGTGGTGGTCGTGCTCCCTTGGGTCGTCTGACCTTGCTGCTGCCCTTGCGTCCCCTGGCTCGTCCCGGCGCCCTGCGCGGGCCCGAGAAAAACAGCCATGGCGCCGCCCGACCCGCCGCCCGCGTACACGTATGTGCCTACCGGGAGCGTGAAGACGCTGCCAATCCGCTGCTCCTGGGTAAGCTGCACGTACCCATCGCGTAACAGCGCGTCCTGCTGCTCCCCAGAGCGGATACTGCTCACACTCACCCAGCATAGGAGCGTCGTGTTCAATTCTGCAGCGGGGTTGTTGTTGCGCAGGCGGAGGGTCAGCGATCGGCGAAACGTCGCCTCCGTACCGGCACCGGCCGCCGCGCCGGACGATGCACGTTGCGCGCCCGTTCCGGCCACCCCGTATTCTTCGGTATAGCTTAGATAGGGATTGCGGATCGTGTACAGGCCAGAGCATCCGCCGAGGGCACCCAGCACGCCGCACAGGGTCAAGATACGCCGAGAGAAACGCATAACGGTTGTCCTGGTCAAGTTGACTGTCTCGCAAGGTCGGGCGCGGGAGCCCGTAGTGCGTCTGCCGGTGAGGAAACCGGCTGCTAAATCACCGTGCTCGATTCGACGGCGCAGATCCGAGCCGACCGCGCGAGCGGTCGGACGTGTGTCCGCGAGCTTGCGCTCGCGGCTCGGACAGGCGCCGCCGATTCGCGCACGTCCATTTAGCGCGGGCAACTAATCGCCCGCTCCGTAAATCAAGTATACCTCACCGGCCTGAACGCGCTCGCGCGGGGCCGCGTCGACGGAACCGAAAATCAGGTCACGTTTACTATCGCCGTTTACATCGCCGGCACTGGCGATGCCGAAGCTGCGGTCACCCTGCAGACCCAAGCCGGCACCAAGGTGATCGCCGCTGTTGCGACCGATAAACACTGCCCCCGGCAGATGATCGGTACCTAGATATTGGAGGCTTAGCTTGCCGACCGTGCCGCCCGGCGTCTGGTGCGACATTAAGTCCGCGGCGCCGTAAACCAGGTAAACTACGCCACATTCCGTGCGATCGATGTCCAACGCGCCGTCGCCGTTCAGATCGAGTCGAACGGATCGGTTCGGGGCGGCAATCAGGATATCGCTGAAGCCATCGCCGTCGATGTCCCCCGCTCCGGCGACGCGCGCGCCGGCCAAATCGCCGTCATCCTCGCCTTCGAAGATGACGCCCAACCCGCGTTCCGGCAACTCGATCATGGGGATCTCGGTCTGCGTCAGGTTGATGACCTCGCGCGAGCCAAAGAACACCGCGGCGCCGCCTTTGTGGTTGTTGAGCAGCGCCGAGCCGAGAACCACATCCGCAAAGCCATCGTGGTTGAAGTCGCCGGCGTCATCCTGGGACTGGCCCAAACGCTCGCCCGGACTGCCCACCAGTTGGATCCCGTCAAAAATGCGCGCGGCGAGCGGGTCGGTCGCGTTCATCGGCCGCGCCAACTGCTCGATTTGCAGCTCGCCGCCCATCACCACGTCGCGCAGCCGGCCCAGAATCACGTAGCACGCTCCCGCGGCGTCGCCGGCCAGCGGTGCCCCGATCACCAGGTCAACGAGCCCATCGGCGTTGAAATCGCCAATCGCCTTAGCGTTGCTCAGGCGGGCCCCCGGCAAGTCGGACCAGAAGCGCACCGTCCGCTGCGGCGTGGAAATAGCCGCAGCAAACGTGAGTTCACATGGCTCGCCGTCGCTGCGGTCCACCGTGAAACCCGGGCCGCGGCCGATTTTCAGGAGTGGGTCGACGTCATCGATAATGTAGTGATAAGGTCCGCCATGAGGCAGGAGCCGATCGCCAGCACTCTGCGCGGACCCACGGTAGCCGGTCTGCGCATTGGCCGGCGGGCCTTGATCGTTGGTCCACGGATAAAAACCACTTTTCACGTCGTCGTAAAAGACGCTGATCACGCCGCCACCGGGCACAGTGGTCACGGCCGCCAGGATACTCGTCAGCGGGTCGCGGTTCGGCGCGCTCATGATGACGGAGTCAAAGTCCCACGCCGACACGGTCTCGCCGAACTGGTCGCCGAACTGATTGCTCGAAAAACGGCAGCCGAGACGGACGGCCCCCTCGTTCAGGACTCCTTGAATATCGTCGATGTGCTCGTGGAAATAGGTCACCCCTTGGCCGAGGAGCGGGACCGGCGCCTTCGGTCCGTAGAACCCCTCGGGGCAGGTCGCGTCGGAGAAAGGCATGTGAGCGAGGGTACCAAACTCGGCCAGGTTGAACACGTTGCGACCCGGGAAGCCGAGGTCCGGGCGCAGGGCGGAACCGGCGGCGACGACCACGGCACCGGTGCGGAAATAGCCGTTCACATCCAGCGGGGCTAGATTGACCCCGCTCGAACTGGCAACGTAACCGCCTACGGAAATCGAATCCGTGAACGGCAGGCCGAACGCCATCTCACGCACGCCGTCGCGGTCCCAATCCGAGAGGATCGTAAAGCTGGTAATGCCGCGGCTCGGACGGATGGGATCGACCGCTTCAGGGGCGCCCTCGTAAATCTCGCCGCGAAACAGCGTGCCGGTGGAGTTCAGGTTGAGCTTACCGCTGAAGGGATCGGGCCGGCCGTAGATCACGTAGGCTTCGCCGATTCCCGTGCCCTGGGTGCTGTAAATATAGCGTGGCTTGCCGAACTGCGCCATGATGATGAGATCATCAAACCCGTCACCGTCGATGTCGCTGATCGAGCTGACGAAGCTGCCGGCGTTGTCGCGCGGATTGAAGCCTTCGAAGACTGCGCCGGCGAGCGGGGTCGTCGGCAGATCCAGATCGCGCAGGTCCTTGTTGCCCGCCAGGCGCGCCCGCAGCCGAATGCTGCCGGGGGCGTAGAAGAAAATCGAATTGCCGCCGTCCGACACCGCCGCCAGAATGCGGTACGTGCCGGCCGGGAACAGCGCCGCCGGAAGATCGAAAGCGAATTCGTCCGCCGCGCAGCCGTTGGCGTCCTGCGGCTTGGCGCTGTGGAACAGCAGGATCTCGTTGCCGTTGGAGGACTCGTCTGGATCGAGAAAAATATCCACCGTATTGGTCGAATCGGGATCGCACATTTCCCAGGAGACGTTGAACCGCGGGACAATCGCGTCGGTGCGGTCGAAAATCCGGTTTTCGCGGGCACTGTAAACGGGGGGCGTGACGGAATAATCGGCCGTCTGGTTGAAGAACAGGGTCGGCCGTTGATCGATGGTGAGCCGGCCCGGGGCATAGCCGCTGGCCGTGATCTCGCCGACGGCCAGCAACAACACGCCCAGGTAGTACGTCCCGCGCTGGAGTTGAGAGGTGTCCACGAGCGTGCTGTCCTCGGTCAGCGGCAGGTTCGAATACACCAGCTCTTCGTTGCCGTTGCTCGGGTCTTGATCGAGGTCGATGATCACGCTGATCACCGAGGTGCGCGAAGTGGCGAAGGCCTGCCAGTTCAACTCGACCTGGGTTCCGCCCGTGATCGAGATGTCCGCCACCGGCGTCAGGACGTTGACCAGAGCCTCGCCGCGAAGCACCGTGGCTTCGCCCGTGCCGCCGGCCACGTACTCCAACGGCTGCACGCCGCTGGAGCAGCCGCCCAGTTGGCTGGCGGCGAGGCCGCACAGCGTAACCCATACACCGCGGAGCGCTGCGTCTTTCATGCCCACATACTCCACCGCTACTGTCCGCTGGCGGGACGGATATAGGCAAATGCCTGGTAGCCCGAGCGGGTCAGCGCTGACTCTTCGATCGTAAACGTCAGCCCGTCGCCACAGTTGTAGTTCACCTCTTCACGCAGCAACACCCCGAAGGCGTCCACCTCGATATACGGAGCGCTGGCCAGCGTGGTGGCATCGGTCACGGTGCCAGCCACCAGGTACACACGGGCGGCTGCCGTTTGGAGGTTGGATACGTCTCCCAGCGTGATTTCCTGGACCGGGCAAACGAGCATCTGCGCCGTCTCATCGCCCGCCGCGAGGTTCGCCGTGTACGTTTGTACGTTGTCATTCGGGTCGCGGTAGGACACGAAGACGTGGCAGGGGCGGGAGGTGCGATTGGCCGTCGCCACCAGCAAACCCGGTGCATCGCCCGGCAGCGTCGCCACTTTCTCGCCCAGCCCCAGTGACGTCAGAAGCTCGGGGTTCAGAAAGGTGTCCAGGTTCAGGAGGCTGCAGCCGCACAGCGCGGCGGCCAGCGCCGCCCCGCACACCGTCGCCATTCCACGTCGAAACGACATGCCCATGCGTTCCTTTCGCGGCTCAACGCCCGGGGATGATCCGTACGCTGAGCGCATACTGCGTCGTGGTCTGGGTTGTGGTCTGACCCGTCGTCGTAGTCTGACCGGTCGTCGCCTGGCCACCGACGGTCAAGCCGCCACTCGTCTGCTGCCCACTGGACTGCGACGTCGCCGCCGCGCTGGCCGACAGGCGAATCTCGATCACATCGCCGCAGGTATACGCCGTCCCCGACACGAGCGCTTGCCCGGCATAGGCGACGGGCGTGTCTCCACCGGTGGTTAGCACGATCGCGGCCGAGGAACCGTCCGCCGCGAAGCCGGTGGTCAGCGCCCCCGGCGAGACCAAGGCCACCGGGCAGTCGAGCACCTCGTTCCCCACGTTATTGGCCGCCACCTCGACGGTGAAATTCCGCGCGCCGAGTGACAGGTCCTGTGCATCATTGGCTTTGTAGGCCGTGAAAACGGCCGGGAAGCTGGTAGCGTTCTTGAACGCCACCAAAACCGTACCCTTCTGCGGCAGTACGGTCGCCGGATCAAGGCCGAACTGGGTCGTCAACCCCGGGTTGAACACGTCGGTTACGATTCCGCAGCCAACGACGATCAACACCACCAGGCTGCTGCTGGCCCAGCGCAAAAACGGCGCATACGTAAGCTTCATCGAAAGCCTCCGACTGCTTTTTCTGTCGCGCGGGCGGCGACGCCGCGGGGCTGGATTTCACACCCGCGCCTCATCACCGCGGTGTACCGCGCCGCCGGGCGGGCGGCAAGCCGCCCGTGGCCTGCAATCCGCGGGGAGGGTTTCCACTCATATTCTGACACCCGGGCCAAATCCCACGGTGTCCCAGCCGCCGACCAGCACCGTCCGCGGCCCAGAGTCCATAATTCACTCTCTGAAAAGCACATACCTATCTTCCGGCCGCGCCGCCTAGTAGCGGATCACACTAAACACGGGGCATCCGCGCAAACGCGCCCGTCCGTCCAGGTCGGATAGCTCGATCAAGACCGCGACCGCCTCGATCAGCGCGCCTGACCCACGCACCAGATCGCAGCACGCCGCCAGCGTGCCACCCGTGGCGAGCAGGTCATCCGCGATGAGTACCCGCTGGCCCGGCCGCAACGCGTCGGCGTGCATCTCCAGCGCGTCGCGACCATACTCCAATTGATACTCGCACCGGCGGGTCGCACCCGGCAACTTGCCCGGTTTTCGCACCGGCACGAAACCGACCGATAATGCTTTGGCCACCGCCGTCCCGAAGATGAAGCCACGCGATTCCGCTCCCACCACCGCGTCGATCGGCTTGCCCCGGAAGGGCTGGGCCATCAGCTCGACCGCCATCGCCAGCCCGGACGCATCCGCCAACAGCGGCGTAATGTCGCGGAACAACACCCCGCGCTTCGGGAAATCCGGCACGTCGCGAATCAGCCGCCGTAGGTCGGCGGCATCCGACGTCGCCCGCCAGGTATCAGCCTGCGAACTCATGCTGCTGTTGCGCCTCGCCTTTCCGCGCTCGCGCCACCGTTCCCCGCGGCAGCGGCACGCTCGCTCGCTGGGCGCGGGGGATCCCGACGCGTGGCCGCATCCTAGC
>JAGVEP010000026.1 GCA_020058145.1 Phycisphaerae bacterium
ATGTGGAGAACAGCAAGGTCTCACAGAGCAGTGGCGCACTCCAAGCAACGCGACATTCTTGGAACCGCTCCAAGACCCTGCGACCCGGCGAAGCGTTCCCGACCGCGGCAGCGGCCGGCCCAGGTGTTTATGCCCCCGCCCTGCCCGCCGCGCGCGACCGCCAAGAGCGATCAAAGCACGCTTGTTTTGGGACTAGCGCGAGTAAGACCGCAGCGCTTATGACGGGGTGCTGGCCTCTGCGGCCGTTGCAGGCCCCTGGTGGTTGTCCCGTTCAAAGGCCAGGATTTTCTCGACCCGGCGAGCGTGGCGGCCGCCTTCGAACTCCGTACCGAGCCACATCTTCACAATGCTCTGCATGAGGGCATCGCCCACTAAGTCCGCGGGCAGGCAGAGGACGTTGGCGTCGTTGTGCCGGCGGGCCATCTGCGCCGTGAGTTCATCATGGCATAACGCGGCCCGCACCCCGTCCACCTTGTTCGCCGTAATGGACATGCCAATGCCGCTACCGCAGAAGAGAATGCCGCGGTCCACGCGGGCGGCGGAAACCTCCTGCGCGACGGCGAAACCCGTATCGGGGTAGTCGCAAGGCTGGCGCGAGTTCGTACCGTAGTCGGACACCGTCAGGCCCAGGCCTTGCAGCAGAGCTTTGATGCGTTCCTTGGCCTCGTAGCCCCGGTGGTCGCTACCAATGGCGATCTTCATCGAGGAACTCCTCCAATCGCGCGTTCACCGCACGTTCAATCTGTCTGGCACAGCGCTCGTAATCGCTGGCCGACCCGCCGAACGGGTCCGCCACGGTGCCCTGTGGGTCGAGCAACGCCACGCGCCCCGCCGCCGCGGGGACCAAATCGTCCACCGCACGGCGATGCTCGGCGGACATCACGTAAACGCGCTCCGCCTGGTGCACTAATTCTACCGTGAGCGGCTGGGAACGGTGGGGGCCGAGGTCGATTCCGCGCCGCCGCATTTCTTCGCACGCTCCGGGCGAGGCGCTCGCGCCTTGCCCTGCGCCCGTTCCGGCCGAGAGCACCCGATACCCGGCCCGGGCGAGCGCCTCGGGGCTGAGATTCAGCCGGCGGGTCAGGTCGCTGCGAAATACGTATTCGGCCATGGGCGAGCGGCACGAATTGCCGGTGCAGACGAAGAGCACAACGCTCTGCGCCAGCCGTGTTACGATCCGCTCATCCAGGGCCCCGGCCCGCACGATTCGCCAGTCGTGCCCACGGACCTCGACGATCGTCGACGCGAGACTGTGCCGCGTCGGCCCGGCATCCAGCGCGTATTCCACCTGGCCGTCCAGCTCGCGCAACGCCATCTGCACGTCCGTGGGTGGCGGGCGACCGTGCCGGTTGGCACTGCTCGCCACGACGGGCACTTCCGCGGCCGTTAGCAACCGTGCAGCCGCCACGTGCTCTGGACACCGCAAACCAACCGTGCCAGTGCGATACAAATCGCTAAGCGCCTCAGGCGGAAACTGGGCCGCGATCTCGGTGCGCTCGGGCGCCAATTCCTCACAAATGAGCGTCAGCGGACCCGGCCAGGCCTTGCGCACCAGACGCCGGACGATCGGCGCAGGCGCGGTGAGATACCGCCTGGCGTCGTCGCGCCGACCAACGTGAATCGTCAGCGGCTGGGCGTCCTCACGACCCTTCAGCGTGCGCAGGCGCGCCACCGCCTCGAGCCGGGTCGCGTTGGCGGCCACGCCGTAGACGGTCTCCGTCGGGAAGATGACGAGCTGTCCCGCCCGCAGTGCACGTGCGGCCTCTTCCATAGCCAGAGCGTAACATTCGCCGTGTACAGCGTTTATGACTACGGTCTGCATGCGCCCTATCCGCCGACAGGGCATTCTCCGGGGGCCGGGCTCAACTGTCAAACCGGCGCGGCGGACCACCCTACGCGGTCGGTTGGGTCCGCGGCACGCTTGCAGCGGCTCTACAGCGGTTCCAAGAAACGTCTGCCATCATTCGGGCGGGCGCGGCGCCCGCCGAGCCACGGCGCGCACCCGGGTTGCTTGCTCCCCCGTGCGCCGGGCCGTATATTCCCGGCGCGCATCACACAACCGGCACCAGAGCTATTCATGGCGGACGTGCAGCTCAGCAACATAACGAAGGTCTATCCCGGCCCCGTTCAGGCGGTCGATAACGTCAGCCTCGACATTCACGACCGCGAGTTCGTGGTGCTTGTCGGACCTTCCGGCTGCGGCAAGAGCACCGTCCTGCGCATGATTGCCGGACTGGAGGACATCACCTCCGGCACGATCAGCATCGGCGCGCGCGTCGTGAACGACGTCGCCCCCAAGGACCGCGACATCGCGATGGTCTTCCAGAACTACGCGCTGTACCCGCACATGACCGTCCATAAGAACATGGCCTTTGGACTGCTCCTGCGCCGCAAACACTTCGTGTGGGACAACCCGCTGGGATTCCTGCTCGCCCATGGCCGCTGGAAGCAGGCCCGCGCCGAACGCCGGGATATCGACACGCGCGTACGGGCCACGGCCGAGACGCTCGGCATCGGGGAGTTGCTCCAGCGACACCCACGCGCCCTGTCCGGCGGCCAGCGGCAGCGCGTCGCGGTCGGCCGTGCCATCGTCCGCAATCCGAAGGCGTTTCTCTTTGACGAACCCCTGTCCAATCTCGACGCTAAGCTGCGCATCGGCATGCGGGCTGAACTGAAACGGCTGCATCGGCAGGTGCAGACCACCACCGTCTACGTGACCCACGACCAGGAAGAGGCGATGACGCTCGGGGATCGCGTCGTCGTACTCAAGGACGGGGTCATTCACCAGTGCGGCACGCCGTACGAGGTCTACGAACAGCCGATCAACCGCTTCGTGGCCGGATTTGTCGGCACGCCACCGATGAACTTCCTCGACGGGCGGCTGGTGCGGGACGGTGGGAATTTGTATTTCACCGACGGGCACCAGCGGCTGCCGCTGGCCGCGCGGCACCAAGCCAGCCTGGCGGCGCATGTCGATCAGCCGGTGGTGCTCGGTATCCGCCCTGACGTCTGGCGGCCGGCCCAAGCTCCCCCCGGGTCAGCGGTGTTAAACGCCGAGGTTCAGGTGGTCGAGCCGCTCGGCGATCGGACCGACATCCACTGCAGGACGGCTTCGCACCCGCACATGGTCTGCCGCGTCGACGCCCGCACGCGCGTCACCGAGGGGCAGACCGTACCCATGGCCGTCGAGATGGAGCGGGTACACTTCTTCGCCCCCGGCGAAAACGGGGCGACGCTCAGCCTGGCGCGGTGATGTCGCGCCACTCCGTAGCGGCCGGGCTCCGTGCCGACTCCCCTTCACGACCTAACTTCTGACACGAATTGGTCGTTTTGGGCATTTCCGCCGCTCTTCGGCCCCAACGGGGCCGCGGAATGTAGCCATGGGTGGAGCGGCGCGGCGGCGCAGCCGCCCGCCGCGGAACCCGTGGAAAACGCGATTGAATCGCACACCGCCCCGGCGGGGCGGAGGAAGGTCTTGAGCGCGGGGCGCCCGAGGGTGACAGAATCCGTAATCAGGGCTGACCGTCCGAAGACCAGCATGTCCGGCGATCTCCGCGACCGCAATCTGAGCTGAATACAGTGCGCGGCCTCTCGTTGGGCGATGTCGCTACCCCGCGAACCCCGGAGGACCTATGATAGAGGCCGCTTACGCGGCCGACGGGATCCGCAGACATCCGCAGCGAGGGCGAGCATGCCACGTAGAAACGAGGAGTTCACACTCGGTTCTCTCATTCCTATCCTCGGAGGAATGCCCTGGTGGGCGGGGCCCGTCCTCGCCGCTTTCACCTACGTCGCCTTACGTTTCATCGTCCCAGCTATTTTGAGCAGCGCCGGCAGCGCCAACGATCTGATGGGGAAGTCGTTTAGCGCGCTTTTTGTTCCGCTTTCGGTTCAGCTCGCCCCACTCGGCGCGGTCGCCGTGCTCTTCGTGTGGGGTATTGCCGAAGGGAAGAAGTTCGTGGACCGTCGGCGACTTGATAGCCAGTCGGGGCTGGATAGCATCCGTCACCTGTCGTGGGCCGAGTTCGAGGAACTGGTCGCCGAGGCGTATCGCCGCGAGGGCTACGAGGTCAAGCGAACGGGTGATGCGGCGGGCGACGGCGGGGTTGATGTCGTTCTGAAACGAAACGGACAGACGACGCTTGTGCAGTGCAAGCATTGGAAGACCCGGACCGTCGAGTTGCCGGTCGTTCGTGACTTGCTTGGCGCGATGGCCGACCGGAAGGCCGATTATGGCCTCGTGGTGAGCTACGGGGCGTTCACTTGCGGCGCGACCACGTTTGCCAAGGAGAACCGAATCACGCTGATCGGCGAAAACGACTTGGTCGAGTTGATCCGCTCTGCCCAGAAGAAGGAGCGATTGGGCGCGCCTGCCGCCGCTGAATCAACTTCTGCCAAGCCGGCGGATAGTGCGACTTCGGCCAATGTATCGTCGCGGGAGGCCCCAGCTTGTCCGCGATGTGGCTCGCCAATGGTGCAGCGAACCGCAAAGAGCGGTCCCAACGCCGGCAGTCGATTTTGGGGCTGCGGGCGGTATCCGGCTTGTCGGGGAACACGGCCATGCTGAAACACGGGCGGGGCGACCGGCCGGTGATCTGGTCACCGCCGCGGTCGCCGTAGTTCCCTCCGCCGCCCCTCCGGGGCGGTGCGCTATTTGCGCACGCTTTCCACGGGTTCCGCGGCGGCGGGCTGCGCCGCG
>JAGVEP010000117.1 GCA_020058145.1 Phycisphaerae bacterium
GACCGGTTCGGCCGGCGTGCTCCCCGTGGTTCGCGTAAACCGTTCGCCACGCCCTTCGCCCTCGCCGCGCCGGCCGACGCGCCGCCGTGGTCCAACCGCCACGGGCTCACGGCCTTCCAACGCTTCCGGCAATTCCGGGCGCGCCTTCTTGCCCTCTTCGACCGCATCGGCCAGCTCGCGCATCACCAGCTCGATCGAGCGCATCGCGTCGTCGTTCCCCGGAATCGGCAGATCGACCAGCGTCGGATCGCTGTCGGAGTCGACCAGCCCGATGGTCGGGATGCTGACCGACCGCGCCTCCCGCACGCAGTTCAGTTCTTTCCGCACGTCGACGACGAGAATCACCGCGGGCAGGCGGTTCATCTGCCGAATACCCTCGAGATTCCGCTTGATCTTCGTGTACTCGCGGGTGAGCATCGACTTCATCTTCTTCGAGTAGCCGCTTTCCCATTCGGGGCTCGCCATGAGTCCCTCGAGCTCTTCGAGCCGCTGGAGCCGCGAGCGAATCGTGCGAAAGTTCGTTAGCGTACCACCCAGCCAACGCTCCGTGACGTACGGCATGCCGCAACGCTCGGCATGGCGCTGGACGATCTCGCGGGCTTGGCGTTTCGTGCCGACGAACAGCACGTCGTTGCCTTTGCCCACCGTCTGGGTGACGAATTTCTTACCCCGCAACAACCCCCGTAGCGTTTCCCGGATGTCGATGATGTGGATTTCATTCCTCTTGCCGTAGAGGAACGGGCCCATTTTCGGGTTCCAGCGGCTGGAGCGATGCCCGAAGTGGATGCCCGCGTCGAGCAGTTCGCGAACCAATGTGGACGCCAAACGTCACCTCCTCTCGCAGCGCGAGAGTGTCTTGTGCAGCCCGCCGGGCGAACCCCAGGGCTTCTCACAGGCGGATTCCGGCCGCGCCCACCTTGGGCACGGCGCGCCGCGGACGCCCGTTCCGCGAACCAATTATGCTACCACGGGGGTGCGGGGAGCGTCAAGGCGCCAGATAAAGCGAACAGGGCCGGGTGTGACCATTCTCTGTGGCATCGGCAAGTGGTCGGGGGATAATGAGTTAGCGTGAGTGGGTTGGGTTTCTTGGCAAGGAAGCCAGAGTGCTGACGCGGTCAGAGGACAGGGCGGTGAGTTTCGGACGCTGGGCGGGGGCGCTGCGACCTGAGTTCGAGGCGTTTCTGCGGCAGACGTGGGCGGCGCTGAACGCCGCCCGCGTGGGGCATTGGATCGCCGACACGGAGGAAGTGGTCCGTGAGGCGGGCCCGCAGTTTCGCCTCAAAGCCCTGGAGAAGCTGCTGCCATTGCAGATCGCGGCGGGAGCGGGGGCTTTTTCCCCCTCCGCCGCGGGCGGGCTGGTGCGACAAGGGCGTGCGGGCGATCACGCACCTGACGGTGGTGGGCCATGTGCGGCTCACGCGGCGCGCGTGGGTGTGCTTTGGGGAGGGTACGCCGGCGGCGGTCGGCTGGCCCTTGACAGGGCGCAGCTCCGTCAAGGGCTGGCGGACGAAGGTCACGGGGTTGGCGTGGAAAACGGGGGTGGACAAGGTGTTGGACGAGCTGACGCGGCAGCGGTGGGCGGTCCGCAGTTCGACCAAACGCCAGGCGCTGACGCGTTTGCGGAACTACGTGGGAGAACGGACGGCGATGAATCAGTATGTGGCGAGCCGGGCGCGGGGCATGCGTTGGGACCCGGCCGGGGCCAGCGCCATCTTGAGCCTGACGGGTCTGCAAGACTCCCACGCTTGGGAGGATTACTGGAGCGACGCCCGTGCCCACAAAAATTAGTCACAGCCCCCTCGCTCTCTCACGAACTCGGCAAGAGGAGCCCCGCGACGTCCGCCGCAAACACCGCACACGCCCCGCCTACACAGGCCGCCCAGTCGTCGCCATGGCGCTGGCGGTACTCGGGGCGCTCGAACGCGTAGATCACGGCGCGCGAAGCATTGATCACCGCGCCGCTGCCGTCGCTCCGGAAGCACGGCCGACAGCTTTCCGCCGTCGCACCTTGCGCACCGTAGCCGGGTACCAGCAGCGGCGTATGCGGCAGCCGCGCACGCAGCGCCGCGGTGCTGGCCGTGTCCTTCGGGGCTACCACGGCACCCACGCAGGACAGGCCGCGTTCGCCGATCAGTCCTTCGCCCGCGCCCCACCGCCCGACCAGGTCCGCCATGTGTTCATAAAAACGCGGGCCGGTGCCAAACTCGTGTACCTCGTCCGCACCGGGATCGGAGGGTCGCACAAGAATATACACGCCCCGGCCGTGCTCGCGCGCTGCGTCGATAAACGGCCGGACGGCGTTCTCGCCCAGGTACCCCGCCAGGGTCACCGCGTCGGGGATTGTCGCCGGGTCTACCTCGTCGTAGCGCGGCGCGTCCAGGTGTCCGCGCGCATAGAGCTGGGCCGTTGAACCAATGTCGCCGCGCTTGATGTCGCCGATCACCAGCAACCCGCACGCGTGCGCATGCGCCACCAGCCGGTAGTACGCGGCCAGGCCCTCGCCGTACAGCGCCTCAAAGAAGCCCGCGTTGATCTTCACCGCCGGTACGTGCGGCGCCACAATCTCGAGCACGCCGCGGCAGAACGTCTCCAGCGCCGCCACGCCCGCAGCGAGCGTGTTCTCGCGCGGCCGCAGCGCCGGGGGCAGTTTCTCCAGCACCGGGTCAAGCCCGACCACCGCCGGGGTACCGCGCAAGCGAACCGCGGCAGCGAGGCGATCGGCAAAGTGCCCGCGCCGGCTCAGAATGGCACGTGCTCCAGCACTTCCTGCGGATGCCTATCCGGCTTCACATCGCGGAACACGTGGACAACGTACCCACTCGCATCGATCACGAACGTGGTCCGCGCGATCCCCAGCGACGCACTGTCGCCGGGTCGCTTCGCGCCCCACACGCCGTAACGTTCCGCGACCCTGTGGCCCTCATCCGCCAGCAGCGGAAACGACAGGCCATATTTTTGCGCGAAGCGTTGATGACTCTCGGCGCCGTCGGGCGAGACACCCAGCACGACGGTGTTCCGGTCCCGGAACATGCCCGCCGCGTCGCGGAAAGCGCACGCCTCGGTCGTGCAACCCGGCGTGTCATCTTTGGGATAGAAATACAGTACGACCTTTTGACCGCGATACTGTGCCAGCGTGTGGACCCGCCCGGACTCGTCGCACAACTCGAAGTCCGGCGCGACCTCGCCGGCGTCGGGTCCTCCGGACGGCCCGGTCGCCGTCACATCGACCACCGCGCCATAGTCACCCACGGGCGCGGGC
>JAGVEP010000504.1 GCA_020058145.1 Phycisphaerae bacterium
CGAGCTCGCGCTCGCGGCTCGGATACACCAACGGCCACGCGCGGGCGCGGGCCGCTACAATGGGCCGCGCTGAGGTCGCACCATGAAGAAGTGGATCATCTTGCTCGCGGCGGTGGCGGTCGTCGCCCTGGCCTGGTACTTCGGCCGCCAGTACGCCCTCGTCCCGGTCTGGGCGCAACCAAAATTCGGCCAGGTCGCCCGGGGCGACATCAAGGTGCCGATCACGGCAGCGGGTTTGATCCACCCGTACCAGGTCATCGAGGTCAAGTCGATGGCGTCCGGGCGGATCATGGGCGTATCCGTGGTTGCAGGAGATTTCGCGACCGCCCGCAAGCCACTCGTGGTCCTCGACCCGATCGACGAGCAGCGGGCGCTGGATCGGGCGCAGGCGGATTATAACCGCGCCGCGGCGATGCTGACGCAGGCGCGGGTGGCCGTGGAGCGCGCGCAAGTCGCGACCGAGACCGCCACGGTCCGTCTCGACGAGATCATGGCGCAGGGCCAAATCGTCGCCTTTCAAAAACAGAAGGACGAGGACCTGGCCAAGGCCGGCAACGTGAGCGCCCAGGACCTGGTCAATTCACGGGCACAGTACGAGATCAATCGGGCGCAACAGGCGGCCGCCCGCATCGCGATTCGCAGTGCCGAACTCTCCAAACAGGATGCGGAGGCCGCCGTAATATCCCAGGGGGCGATCGTGGAAGCGGCCCGCAACACCAAGGAGGATCACGAAAAGAGCCTCCGCGAGACGACCGTGCTCGCGCCAGACGATGCGATCGTCACCGAGGTCTGGGTGCGTCCCGGCATGTTGGTGCAATCGGCCACCACGGGTTTCACCGGCGGCACGCCACTCATGAAGCTGGCGGACGTCTCGAAGAAAAAGGTCATCGCCCGGCTGGACGAGGCGGACTACGGCCGCGTGCTGAACATCTCGCCGCTCGACGCCCTGCCCGAGATGCCCGAGTTGCGTGCCGCCGCCGAGCAGGACGCGGCGCAGCTCGAGAAGCGCGGCGGGCTCGTGCGGATCACGGTCGACGCGTTCCCCGATCAGGTATTCGAAGGCCGGATCGAGCGGGTCGAGCCGCAGGGCAAGCTCAACGCGGGCTCGTCGATCATTCAGTTCGACGTCCACGTCGAGATTACCGGCGACAAACGGCACTTGTTGCCGCTGGGCGCGCAGGCCCAGGTCGAATTCACCGTGGAAAACGAGCTCAACGCCCTGCGGGTGCCGGCCGAGGCGGTCAAGACGTTTGAAGAACAGCGCGGCGTGTGGATCAAAACGGAGCCGGAGCCCGGTTCGCACGAACAATTCGGCAAGCGGTTCGTCCCGTGCCGTTTCGGGATCAGCGACGGCGAACATACCCAGGTCATCGAGGTCCTGGCGGGCCATGAACTCAAAGAAGGCACGGAGGTCTACACGAAATTGCCGCCGAAGCCGGGCGAGGCGGAATAACCACGGAAGAGAAACCACAGAGGCACAGAGGCACAGAGAAATGCAAAATGCAGAATGCAGCAAAGGGATCAAGGGAGCTAGGGAGCCAGGGATCAAGGCCGGCGCTTGCACGCCTCGATCCCTTGTTTCCTTACTCCCTGTTCCCTTGTCTTCTCTGTGCCTCTGTGCCTCTGTGGTGAATCCGCATGGAGGCCGACAGCGAGGGCGGACGTGGCGCTGATCGAGGTCCGCGGACTGACCAAGCTGTACCGCATGGGCGATGCGGTCGTCCATGCGCTCGATGGCGTCGATCTGAACATTGACCGGGGCGAGTTCGTCGCCATCACCGGAGCCTCCGGCAGCGGCAAGAGCACCATGATGCACCTGCTCGGCTGCCTCGACCGCCCGACCGACGGGACCTACACGCTCGACGGCCGGGCCGTGAGCGATTTGTCCGACCGCGAACTCGCCGCGATTCGCAACAAGCAGATCGGGTTCGTCTTCCAGACGTTCAACCTCATTAACCGCACCTCCGCGACGGAAAACGTCGGCATTCCGCTGTTCTACGCGCGGCAGACGAGCACGCGTGTTCCCAGTATGCGGGCCCTCGAACGCGTCGGGCTCGCGGCCCGTGCCAAGCACAACCCCAACGAGTTGTCGGGCGGCGAGCGGCAGCGCGTCGCCATCGCCCGCGCGATCGTCAACGATCCCATATTGCTGCTGGCCGACGAGCCGACCGGCAACCTCGACTCGCGCACCGGCGAGCAGATCATGGAGATCTTCCACCAGCTCAACACCCAGGGCGTCACGATCGTGATGGTCACGCACGAACCGGACATCGCTCGCCAGGCGCGGCGCATCGTCCAGATGCGCGACGGCAAGATTACCTCCGACCGCACGGCGGCGCAGGTCATCGCGGAAGACGGGTCAGCCGCGCCACGGAAGTGGTCGGCGGCAACGACCACGGCCCCGGCCGAGGAAATCGAGGCCCCCACGCACTTGACCGTGACGAAAGCCCGTTTGATGGCCGGCGCCAACGCAGCCCTGACCTGCGGCATTCTCGCGCTGGCCATCTGGGGTCTCGCTTTCGGCCTGGCGGCTCTGCTAACGCGGAAATTTGATCCCCAGACGCTGGCCGCCAACCCCGGCCGACCCCCGCCGACGCCGGTCATCGTGGCGTCACTGACGGCGTGCGTCGGCTACATTGCGGGCCCCGTGCTCGCCATCCTGGCCCTCGTCTTCGCGGTGCGCTGCCGTAAGCGGTTGCGGACTGAGCCCGGCCTCTGGCGTGGCGGGCGGCGGGCGCTGACGGGCTTGGTGCTCGGGATTCTCGGGTTGGTATTGCCGGTCGCGGCCTTGATCGTCAGCCTGGCGTGGCGCGCGGTCCACTGACGCTGCTGGTCGGTGAGTCGGCCGAGGGTGGCAGTGGCGCGCGGTGTTGGCCCGTCGCCATGGTGACGTAACTCGGCGAGAGAATGCCGCCCGACATGCAGATCTTGATCGCTTCCTCGACCGTCCAGTCCACTTCGATGATGTCCTTCCGCTTAAGAATGAACAGGTAGCCGGTGGTTGGGTTCGGCGTGGTCGCGACGAACACCGCGACGAGATCTTCGCCCGTTACCGAGTCTTTGTATGTGTTCGTGATAAAGCCGACCGAGCGCGTGAGTTCGTTGGGGAACGGCACCAACGCGACGCGCTGAAAACCGGGCGCCTGGTCGGCTGAGAACATGCCCAGAATCTGCTTGA
Source organism: Phycisphaerae bacterium (assembly GCA_020058145.1). Lineage (GTDB taxonomy): Bacteria > Planctomycetota > Phycisphaerae > UBA1845 > Fen-1342 > JAGVEP01. The sequence continues at coordinate 3,179 of JAGVEP010000504.1, forward strand.
GAGCTCCGTAGATCGTTTTGATGAACGGAACACGGGCGATGAACTGGTCGGACCACTCGATCAAGCGCCTGCCCAGGAGGTTGGCGGCGAAGAGCCCGATCGTATAGAGAATCAAGATGGTCAAAATGACCGAGAAGATCGAGATGCCCCACTGCAACCCGGTCGGCAGGGACTTCATGCCCACGCTGGTCATGTCCTCCGGCGGAATGCCCCAGGACAGCATGATCTTGCGGCCCCACGCGCTCAAGACAAACGCATCGAGGATCCACAGCGATGCGTCGCGCAGCCAGCGAAAGACCAGCATCACCAGCCAGACGGTCACGACCACCGGCAGAATCGTGATCAGTCCCGTCGTAATCCTGGCGCGGACGAGAGCCCGCAACGTGGCGAGGACGCGGCTGCGGTGCCGGGTGGGCGCAGGGTGCGCACTGTCGGGCATGAGGACTATCTCCTGGGCCGGCCGGTACGGAGCCCGGCCGCTACACACCGGCCGGTACGGAGCCCGGCCGCTACACACCGGCCGGTGTGGAACACGTTGCCACCGGCTGGCCTGAGAATCTTAGCCAATCGCGGGCCGGCTGGCGCAGGTGGCCGCGGGTACCGCGGAAGCCGCCCAGTTCAAATGGTCAGCGCTTGGCGGCGGTAGGTGCGGCCGGCGCGCTGGCCGCGACACGCGGATTGAGCAGACTGTGGCGCCGGCCGTAGCCGAAATAGATCGCGAATCCGACCAGCAACCATACGCCGAGCCGCAACCAATTCTCCCACGGCAGCGCGAACATCAGCAGCAGGCAGAACGCGATACCCAGCACGGGTACCAGCGGAACCAGCGGGGCGCGGAAAGCACGCTCGGCGTGGGGATGCGTACGCCGCATGATGAGCACGGAGGCACACACGATCATGAACGCGAGCAGCGTCCCGATATTGACGAGTTCCATGAGGAAGCGCAGCGGGAGGAGCCCCGCCAGGATGCTCACACACGCACCCGTGAGGATGGTGGATTTCCACGGGGTGCGAAACCGCGGGTGTACGGCCCCGAAGAACCCCGGCGGCAGCAGGCGATCGCGGGCCATCGCCAGCAGCACGCGCGGCTGGCTCAACATGAGCACCAACAGCACGGACGTGATTCCGGCCAGGGCGCCGGACGAGATGATGAACTGGGCCCACGGCAACCCGACCTTCTCGAAAGCCCTGGAAACCGGGGCGTGAATATCGAGCTGATCGTAAGGCACCATGCCGGTGAGCACGGCGGCGACGGCGGCGTAGAGCAGCGTGCAGATGACCAGCGAGGCGATAATCCCGATCGGCACGTCGCGGCGCGGGTTGCGGGCCTCCTCGGCGTGGGTAGAGACCGAGTCAAAGCCGATGTACGCAATGAAGGTGATTGCGGCTCCGGCCAGCATCCCCAGCGGTTGCCCGCCGCTGCTGGTTTGCCCGCAAATGCTCTGGCCGAAGAGGCTGATGCCCGTGTAGCCGTACGGCGCGAAGGGGTGCCAGTTCTTCGGATCGACGTAGAAGGCACCGACGGCAATGACGAAGAGCACGATGGCGAGTTTGATAATGACCATCACCGCGTTGAAGCTGGCGCTTTCCCGGATGCCCTTGACCAGGATCGCGGTGATGATCGCCACAATGAGGATCGCCGGCAGGTCGCAGAGCGCCGCGGTGGCCTGCAAGTGCCCCGTCTGCAGGTTGAAGTCGAAGGGCGCCGCGCTGAGCAGCGCCGGCAGCTTGAGGCCGAACATGCCGATGAAGTCCTGGAAGTAGCCGGACCAGCCATTGGCGACCGTGGCGGCACCGACGCCGTATTCCAACACCAGGTCCCAGCCGATGATCCACGCGAGCAGTTCGCCGAGGGTGGCATAAGCGTATGTGTAGGCGGAGCCGGCCACGGGGACGAGCGAGGCGAACTCGGCGTAGCACAGCGCGGCGAAGACGCACGCCAGACCCGCCACCGCGAACGACAGCATCATGGCTGGGCCGGTTTTGTCGTGCGCCACGGCCCCGGTCACGACGAAAATCCCCACGCCGATGATGCAGCCCACTCCCAGACTCGTGAGCTGCACGGGGCCGAGGATGCGGCGCAGCCGGTTGCCGCTTTCCATCTCCGCGAGCAGGACGTTTAGCGGTTTTTTGGCGAAGAGTTGGCTCATGGCGGGGTATGATGCCCGCGCTGCGGCGGAGACGCAACCGCTGCCTGGCTGGCGTCCGGGCGCCGGGTGTAGTCCAAAACTGTGGTAGCCGCCCCGCGCGGCGCGGCTCCTGTCCGAGCCCCACGCGCCAGCGTGGGGTTTTCCGCGGAGCGCGCTGCGTGGACTCCAGGCTTGCGCCTGAGGCTCGGACGGCAAGCTTTCCGCCACAGTTTTGGACTACATCCCAGGCGCCAACCCCCGCGGCATCTTCGGCCGCTGGCGTTAAGCTGTACGGCATGGCGGACCAAAGTCTTCCTGCCGTCAGCAACGCCGCTTTGCCCGTGGTGAAATCCGTGCTCCACGTGGCGGACGGGGAGGTGCTGGCACGCGTCGGGCCGATGTTCGTGCAGCTCACGAGCGCGCTTTGCGCTGGCGGAACCCGCGTGACGCTCGTGACCGACAGCGCAGCGATGGTCGCCCGCCTGCAGGGTACGCCGGTGACCTGCCACCGCTTCGCCCACCTCGACGGTTGGCGCGCGTGGGGTTTGGCGGAGCAACTGGCCGCACGCTGTAGTCCGCCGCCCGACGTTGTGCATGTCTGGGACACGACGGGTCTGCGCCGGGTGCAACACTGGGTTTGGCGGGCGGGCGTGCCGCTGGTCGTACACGTGCTGAGTCGCGCGGGGCTGGAGCGACTGCTCCGCAGCGGGCTGCACGAAACGCCGGGGGTGCTCGCCGGATCACAAGCCCTCGCCGACGAGTTCATCCAGCGGGCGCCGCAGGCCGGCGGCCGCTGCCGGACCGTCGTGCCGGCGGTGGCTCCGGGGATACGGCCGACGGCCGAGCGCGGGCCGGATCGGGCCTTCAGCGTGCTGTGCGTGGGACGTGCGGTGCCGGATGGCGGGCTCGAACTGCTGCTGGAAGCTGTCGCGCAGCTCCACCGCGGCCCATGCGACCTCATCGTGGCCGTCCTCGGTAGCGGGCCGGGGCTGGACGCACTGCGACGCCGGGCCCGAGCGCTCGGCGTACAGGAGTGCGTCGCCCTGCTGGATGAACCCTGGCTGTGGGAAAAAGTCCTCCCGGGCGCGGACGCGCTCGTCGTGCCAACGTGTCAGCACGAGCTTTCCGTGGCCCCGCTGCTGGCGATGGCCTTGCGCAAGCTCGTGCTGACCTCGCGCGACCAGCAGGCGGAGTGGTTCGTCGAGGACCGCACCACGTGGCAGTTCACGCCGGGCTCCGCGGTCGAACTGGCCTATTTGCTGACACGCGCGATGGAGCAGCCCAAGCAGGTGCTGGAACTAACCGCGATGGCGGCGGACTACCTGCGAGCGCACCACACCATCCGGACACTCGTCGCTGAGCTGACTTCGTGCTACGCGCAGGCGCTGGCGACACACACGGCGTCCCGCAAATGACCCCTGCGTTTCTTTGCAGCAGCCCCGCTTGCTGGCCGACGTAAAATACAGCGGGCTCGCAGCCTGCCACGGCCGCCGGTCGTGCGCGGCGGCGACGAAAGCGCAGGAAACGACCAGCATGCCAGCCGGACACCGATTTTCCGACGGAGGGCCCCATAATGCCGCCCGTGCTTGAGCGCCGTTTGAGACCCAAGACCGCGGCGCAGCAAGACGCCGCGCGCCACAACCGTGTGCTGGGCTCGTTGCTTGCCGTTCTGTTGCTCGCGGGCTGTGGCGGCCCCACCTTGGAGTCGCTCTACGTTCCCATGAGCGACGGGACGGAGCTCGCCGTCGATGTCTGGCTCCCGCGGGAAACAGCGGCCGGTGAGGCCGTGCCCGCCGTCCTGCGGCTGGGTCGGTACTGGCGGGATTATCAGCTCCCGCAGATTCTGCCGGCGGTCATCGGCAAATACCCCGGGAGCGTCGCCTGGCTGAACGCGGCGGGCTACGCCGTGGTAGCGGTGGACGTGCGCGGCACGGGGGCATCGTTTGGCGAAGCGACCGTACCGTTCGCGCCGCAGGAAGTCGGCGATTTCCCGCAACTCGTCGACTGGGTGGTCGCGCAGTCGTGGTCGAACGGGCGCGTCGGTGCGGTCGGGATTTCCTACGAGGGCGTAACTTCGGACTGGCTCGGCTCGCTGGGTCACCCCGCCGTGAAAGCCGTGCTGCCGGCCTACAGCTACAGCGACATCTACCTCGACGTCAGCCATCCGGGCGGGCTCTTCAACGAGCGTTTCGTGAAGGCCTGGAGCGAGGTCACGGCGCGCATGGACCGCAACGACATCACCTTCCTCGACATCGTCGCGGCGGCCGACCCGCGCGGGTGGCTGGCCATCTTCGGTGACCTCATCTCCGCGCTGCTGCTCGGCGTGCGGCCGATCAGCGGGGCGGCCAATCAACTTAGCGACGCGCTCGCGCAACACGCGAGCAACACCAACATCTTCGAGGCCGCCCGCGGGATCGAATTTCGCGACGACGACTTCGGCGGCGTGACCGTGGACCGCATCAGCCCCCTGCTCGGCGCCACCACGACCACGCGCGACGCCGCCATCCGCCGCGTCGTCGGCTGGCTTGACGCCGGGACGACTCGTGGAGCACTGCGCGACTTTAACACGCTGAGCGCCGCATACCACGTGGTGGTAATCGCGCCGGAGACCCACACGGGAGACTATCGCGCGGACCCGTACGACTTCAACGCGCCGACGCAACTGCGCAGCAGCCAGGTGATTACGGACATCTGGGAAGCGGTGCCGTTCTTTGACACGTTTCTAAAGCCGGGCGGTCAGGCGCCCGGTGCCCATGTCGTTCGTTACTACACCTACGTCGAGCAGGCCTGGAAGGAAACGACCATCTGGCCGCCCGAGGGGTTCGAGCTGCAGCGCTGGTACTTCGGTGCCGACGGCAGCCTCAGTCGCACCGCGCCGGCCGACCCCGCGGCCGAGGATTCCTACACCGTCAATTTCGAGGCGACTTCCGGCACGGACAGTCGCTGGTTCTCCGGCCTCGGCGGCGCTCCGATCCGCTACCCGGATCGCGCGGCACAGGACCGGCTATTGCTGGTCTACGAGACCCCGCCGCTGGAGCAAAGCTACGAACTCACGGGGCATCCCATCGTCAGCCTGCAAGTCAAATCGACCCATGCCGATGGGGCGTTCTACGTGTACTTGGAGGATGTAGAGTCACACGACCGCGTCGTGTACCTCACCGAGGGCGAATTGCGGGCCGTGCACCGCAGCATTTCGACCGAACCGCCGCCGGCGGTTGTGTTCGGCCCCTACCACACCTTCAAGCGCGCCGCCGCGCAGCCGCTGGTCCCCGGTGAGGTCGCAGAACTCAGCTTCGACCTGTTGCCCATCTCGACGATCGTCCGCCCCGGCCACCGCCTGCGTGTCGCACTCGCTGGCCACGATCAGGACAATTTTTCGCGCTGCCCGGCGGACGGAACACCCGTGCTGACCTTCGAACGCAACGCCGTACATGCGAGTTGGATTGACATTCCGCTCAGAGCCCGTCCGGACTTGGACTGAGCATCGTCCGATGGTGTTGGGGTCGGTAGCCTTACCGCGATTTCGCCTTTTTTTTCATCAGGCCCAGAATTTCGTCGTTTTCCGGGAACCGGCCCTGCTCGTGTTTGCTGAAAATGAGCTTACCGTTGACCTTCACGTCGAAGATGCCGCCGGCACCGCCGATCAGCTCCGCGTCGACTTCGTGTTCTTCTTTGATCGCTTCCGCCAAACTGGCGGCTCTGGGCAGATAGTCTCATTGCTGGCAGTAGGTGATGCTGATTTTCATCGCGTATCTCCGTGAAAAACGTCCTGTGCGCTGGTCGTTTGGATCATAGGGAGACCCGCCGCCGACGGCAACGGCGTGGTCAACTTTGACGACATCGCGGCCTTCGTGGCCCTCCTTGGCGGCGGTTGAGCCGCCGTCCGGCGCGCCAGCCCATCAGAACACGAAGCGCTAGCGAGTGTGACCCGGCACACTCACTCGCTGGCGCTTCGTGTTCAGAAGTCACTCGCTGGCGCTTCGTGTTCTGACGGGCCGGCGGCGCGCGCTGGCAGTCCCCCATTGGCACCCGCCACCGCGCCCGTTAAACTGTTCGCTCACGGGTATATGGGAGCCCGGCATGACCTCGAGTGCGCGGATGTTCATCGCCCGACGATTCATCGTGACGACGTGCGTGGCGGCGCTGGCCGCTACCGCCCTCGCCCAGAAGCCACCCGACAAGGGCAAAAAGGACGACAAGGGCAAGGAAACGCAGGCGCCGCCGACGAAGGCCATCATCGGCGAACGGGCGCCGGAGCTGTACGCGGGTGCGTGGCTGAACGCGGACGGCACGCCGACACTGGACCGATTCAAGGGGCGGATTCTGGTCCTGTTCTTCTTCCGCACCGACGACGGCTCGATCGACTCGCTCGGCGCGCTCAATGACCTGCACAAGAAGCTGAGTGCCAACGGCGTGGTCGTGATCGGCCTGACGGCGCAGAAGAAGGATGTGGTCGAGGGCGCGATCAAAGGCAAGGAAGTGAAGTTCTCCGTCGGTTACGAGGTTCAGACGGACACCCGCTACCAGGTCTCGTCGTACCCGCTCGTGTACCTGATCGATACGACGGGCGTGCTCGTCGACCGGTTTCATCCGGACGATGGTCTGGAAGCCAAAGTGCGGGCGCAGATTGCCAAGACCCCGCCGGCGGGCGCCGACGCCAGTGCCCTGAAAAAGCGGCTCGACCAGGCGAAGGCGGCTGCCAAAGGGAAGGAACTGGGCAAAGCCAACACGCTCGTGAAGGACGTCATCGCCCTCGCGGAAGCCTCGAGCGCGGTGGGCAAAGCCGCGGTGGAGGTACAGAAGCAAATCCAGGAGTCGGCCAAGAAGTGGCTCGACGAGGCGAAGACCGCGGCCAAATCCGACGATGCCCAGAAGCTCGACACCGCCTGCCACATTCTGGCCGAGCTCAGCGTGCGTTTTGCCGGCGCGAGCGTCGCCACCGACGCCGATAACGAGATCGGCCGCCTGATGGGCGACAGTAAGATCAAACCCAAGCTGCGCCAGGAGATCGACGAGGCCAAGGCCCGCGTACTCATGGACCAGGCCAGCGACCACGAGTCGGCCAAGCGCTATCCGGAAGCCCTCAACGTCTACCGCGACGTTACCGAGCAATTCCCCGAGACGGACGCCCGCAAGACCGCCGAAGCGGCCGTCGAACGGATCACCGCGGACCCCGAGGCCAAAAAGGTCATCGCCAAGCGGCGGGCCGACGAAGAGGCCGACCGCTGGCTTGACCTCGGCGAGCGCTTCGCGAAAGTCGAGATGTACGACCGGGCCCGCGATTACTACGACCGCGTGGTCCAGAGCTATCCCGATAGCCGCGCGGCGACACGGGCGAAGGACTTGCTCAAGAAGCTGCCGGAAAACCCGCCGGAAGAGCCTGCCGCCCCCGCTGAGGAGGACGAGGAGTCGTAGCGGCGACTTGTGGCACCGGCATGTGGCTTGTGGCACCGGCATCTTGCCGGTGGCGGTGGCTCCGATAACCGCGTCCGCCACATATTCCTATTGATTCTCGCACGGGGTCCGGCAACAATTGGCTGAGAAGCGTACAACTCTGGAGATATGTACATGGCGCTGGGAAATGGGATCGCTCGGTGGGGGATCGTTCTGGGTCTGGCCGCGGGCAGCCTTGGGCTGCCGGCACTGGCCGTGGAAATCGTCGTCAAGAACGACTCGGTCGAGCCCAATAGCCCCGCGGCCATCGTCGGTAATTTCCTCGTCGGCGAGCAGGCCGGCGCACGGCTGACCACGCCGAGCGGCGGCGGAACGCTCGTCGCGGTGCAAATCCTGTGGCTGGAAGGCACGCCCGGACATGGGGTGAGCCTCCAGAACGCGATCCACATTTACAACGGTAACACGTTCCCTTCGCCGGGCGCTGAGTTGGCGCTGCTCGAAGGGCCGGTGCTCACCCCGGGTTACTGGAACGAATACCGTTATCTGGACGAAGCGCAGACGTTTCCGCTGAATGTGCCGCTCACATCGGGACAGCAATTCTATGTGTCGCTGGAATTCGGGGAGGACACGGACGTCGGCAATGGCGGCCCGAGCGTCGTTCGCGACGTCAACGGCTGCCAAGCCGGCAAGAACGTGCTGTACGCCATCCCCCCCGGTGGGTGGATGAACTTCTGTGTGTACCTGACGGGCGACCTGGCAATCCGCGGGGTCATCAGCCAGCCGGACCCGACCGGGGCCTGCTGCTTTGCCAACGGTGCGTGCGACATCCACACGCAGGCGGACTGCACGAGCCTGGGCGGCACCTACCGCGGCAACGGCACGAACTGCACCCCCAACCTGTGCCCGGCGCCGAGTGGGGCGTGCTGCATTCCGGCCACGCAGGGCTGCATCAACCTGAACCAGGCCGATTGCGGGACAGTCGGTGGAATCTGGGCGGGCGCGGGCACGAATTGCACGACGTACGTGTGCTTCCCGATCGGGGCCTGCTGTCTGCCCGATGGCTCGTGCCAGGACAACAAGACCCCGACGGAGTGCGCCGCCCTCGGCGGGACATTCCAGGGCCACCAGTCCACGTGCGGCGGTGTCACCTGCCCACAACCGCAGGGAGCCTGCTGTCTGCCGAACGGTAACTGCATCGTGTTTTCGCAGGCCAATTGCGGAATCGCCGGCGGGACGTGGAAAGGCCTCGGCACGGACTGTGCGGACAACAACCAGAATGGCACCGCGGACGCGTGCGAGCCGCCGCTCCTGCGCGGCGACTGCAATTGCGACGGGATCATTGACTTCGACGACATTAACCCGTTTGTGGCCGCCGTTAGCGGCGTTACGCCGTGCCGGTACGAAAACTGCGACGTGAACGCAGATGGTTACATCGATTTCAACGACATCAACCCGTTTGTGGAGCTGCTGAGCGGCGGCGCACGTCCGTGAAGCGTCGGTAGGCGCGATTGGGGCTGCTGGCGTGTCGATCCGCGCGGCGAGCCGCCTGTCCGAGCCCCACGCGCCAGCGTGGGGGTTTCCGCGGAGCGCGCTGCGCGGGC
>JAGVEP010000021.1 GCA_020058145.1 Phycisphaerae bacterium
AGACGCTCCTGTGGCGTAAAGAGCTGCTCCTTGTCGGGGTTCATGCCGATCCCGACGATCAGCTCGTTGAACAGCCGCGCGGCGCGGCGAATCACGTCGAGGTGGCCGAAGGTCACGGGGTCAAACGAGCCCTGAAAGACGGCAATGGTCCTGGCTGTGGTCGGCGGCATAGCCTGTGCATTTGAGCCGAATCCCGCACCGGACGCCAGTGGTGTCGTGCAGCCGAGCGCCGCCGGGCGGCAAGCCCCGAAACCCCGTCAGCGACTCATTCCGCGCGAAGGAAGCGGCCGGGCACGTGCTTGCCAGCACCTGCCCGGCCGCGGTCATTTCGATCCAACCTAGCCAACTCGACTCACGGGATGATGAACGTGTCGGTATCCGTCATAGGTCCGATAAATTGGTCCGGAGTGTTGCCCAGCATTGCCCCAATGAGGACGTCGGGGTTGTTCGGGTCGATGGGGTCGGGGGCGAGGCTGTTCCGGGTGTAGATGTTGTCGTATCTAATACCCACGATTGGCTTGCGAGCGAAGTCAACGTGACTGTCAATGTACATCACGTTTTCGCCTTCCCCTTGGTGATTGCGGCTGTTGTACGGGCGCCATCTTTCGGAGTCCGCCTTGAGAATCTCGCTGGCGTCGCCCGCGTCGATATTAATGGCCTCGTTCTGGCCTACTCCCAGCCCCTGGTTGAATGCGTCGGTAGTCATCCAGTTATCTGTCGTGATACCGGTGTCGAAGAACGGGCCCTTGTCGGCGCCGATCGGCATGCGCGGATCGAGGGCCTCGTTGGGTCGCCCGCGCTGGCCGAACGGCAACTGGTAGCCGTAGCTCAGGAACGGGTAACCGCGGAAGTCGAACCGGCTGATGCCCGCCTGGGCTGCAACGATCTGCGTGCCGCCCCCAACTTCGTGGTTCCGCATGTCATCTTCGCTATCGCCGGAACTCGGGCAGATGAATTGCTTTGGCGTGCACGAACCGGCAATCACGAGCATGAACAATGATCGGCTGGGATGGACGGTTCCGTACTCGGTCGAAAGAAGCTGCGATTTGAGGTTGAACGTCATGAACCCGATGAACTCCACCGACGTCTGCTGCGGCTCGGTACCGACAGCGTCCGGCGGCGGCGTGAACGGCGAGGTCGGGAACCAGTCGGAGTTCTCGGTCGCGTAGACCTTCATACCCTGTCCGAGGCCCCGCAAATTCGACGCGCACACGGCGCGCTTCGTAATCTCGCGCGCCCGTGCCAAGCTGGGTAGCAGAATCGAGATCAGCAGGGCGATGATCGCCACTACCACCAGCAGCTCGATGAGTGTAAAACCCTTTCTCCGTGACACAGCATATCTCCTAACACTGGTCCCATGTTACCGTTGCCCGGCCAACCCGCCGGTGCGGCGAGCGGTGTTCGACGTCGTAAGGACTTAGTAGAACGCCACTTGTAATCATTGGCCGTCTCACCACCGCCACGGCACGCCACGCAGGCGTGCGGCGCGGTCCGGCCGGCTACCACGGCATCGGCACCCGACCCAACGCAGGTCCGGCCCGTGTAACCGCATGGGAGACGGTTACGCCGCGGGTAAAGCTCATTGGCAGATAACTAAAGCAGTTAAGTAGCGAGCACCCTGGTCGAGCGCTAGCCGACCAAGACGCACCCTGCGGCGCGAACGCAAACAGCGGTGCTCACCGGGCGGGAACGAACGCGGAGACGTTAGGAACGAGGGCAGGAACCGATGATGGCCGATTATGATAATCGATGAAGCAATTATGGCTGCGCGGTCCGGGCGTCCTCATTCGCTCCCAGTAATATCCACTCTTAAGCATACCACAGCCCAAGTGAGTGTCAACCCATGATCCAAAAACAACGCGCCACCTTTATTCCGGAACCGCTCACGGAGAACGGCTCTGGCGCGTGCCCCCACCGAGACAACGACGCGACTTGTGTTCATGGGGAGCATCGGCTTCCAGCCGGTGCGCACCGGCGAGACGCCAATGCTCCCCGTCATTTCAGCGTTGACGGACCACTAGGTTGAGGCGGAACCGGCTTCGTGCGCCGCGTGTTGCGGCGCACGGTCGAGCAACCGTTTCATCTCCTGCACGGCCGCGCGCAGGCCGACGAACATCGCCCGGGCCACGATGGTGTGGCCGATGTTGAATTCCGAGAACAGCGCGAGCGCGGCGATTGGCTCGATGTTGCGGTACGTCAGCCCGTGTCCCGCGTGGACCTCAAGCCCGCAATCCCGGCCCAGCCGTAAAGCCCGCACGAGTCGGTCCAACGCAGCGCGCCGCGCGGTCACGTTTGGCGCGTGGGCATAACCGCCGGTCCATAGCTCGATGGCGTCGAAACCGCAGTCCGCAGACGTGCGGACCTGATCTTCGTCCGGTTCCACGAAGGCGCTGGTGACGATCCCGGCCGCGGCGAGCTTCTTCACCACCGGCCGGATGCGTGCCCGGTGTCGCACGACGTCGAGTCCGCCTTCCGTGGTCAGTTCCTCACGCCGCTCGGGGACGAGCGTACACTGTGTCGGCCGCAGCCGGAGCGCGATCTTGACGATCTCCGGCGCCACCGACAGCTCCATATTGAGCTTGGTCGCAACGGTTTTCCGCAACAGCTCGGCGTCGCGGTCGCCGAAGTGCCGCCGGTCTTCGCGCAGATGGAACGTGATGCCGTCCGCGCCGCCGAGTTCGCACTCCACCGCCGCCCAGACGGGATCGGGCTCGTCCGCCCGCCGCGCTTGCCGCACCGTGGCCACGTGGTCGATGTTTACGCCGAGTTTGTTCATCCGCGACAGCCTCCAAATGGGGCGTGTATCGTAGCGGCGGCGGCGCGCACGCGGCAGACCACGGTTTCTGCTAGAAGCCTACTCCACAACTTGATGTGGCACCGGCATCTTGCCGGTGAAACCACAGGCTGGAAGCCTGTGCCACAGGTTGTGGGATGGGCTCCAGGATGGAGCAAGCAGCTTGGGTCTGACCGCCAGCCGCATCGCCGGCGGAGTGCTGGGCCTGTTCCGGCTCCCCTGCGAGACGGGCCAGGCGACTTGTACAATGGCGGCGTGCGAATCGCCGTCGCTCAAGCTCCTGGTACGCGGTTGGACCAGTGGCGCCAGACCCGGGCCCTGATCCAGGAACTGATCCGCGCGGCCGCGGGCCAGCGCGCCCAGCTCGTCGTCCTGCCCGAATGCGTGTGGCCCGCGTACTGCATTGGGAACCGGTCAGCCTACGACGACGCCCGCGCCGCCGGTCTGCCGGACCCAGCCGAGTTTCTCACCGAAATAGGCCAAACCGCGTGCGAACTCGCCCTAGGCGTTTGCGTGGGCTACATCGAAGAACACGCCGGCCGGCTGTACAACACGGCGGCGCTGCTCGGACCCGACGGGGCGCTGCGCGGCACGCAGCGCAAGTGTTTCTTGTGGGCGTTTGACCACGACTACTTCACGCCCGGCGAACTCGTCGAGCCTGTGAGTGCGGACTTCGGCCGTGTGGGACTCATGGTGTGCGCCGACGCCCGCCGGCCGGAGATCCCGGCCGCGCTCGCCGCG
>JAGVEP010000038.1 GCA_020058145.1 Phycisphaerae bacterium
CCGCGCGGGCGGCGGCTTTGGCCTGCGCGGGCTGGCTGCGCACGGTAGCGCGCCAGCACGCGCTGAGCCGCTTGCTGGCCCTTGACAGGACCGGGGGCTGTCAAGGGCTGGCCGGTTGACGAAGAAACGACCCTGACGCAGCCCACAAAACCCGACGTCGCCCGACCGCCGCGCCGCGCCGCGCGATCTGAGGATGGGCCCACCATCAACGGTCGAAAAGTTCACAAGCTCGGACGCCCACGCCACCCAGCTTATGTGCTGTTCTTGAGGAGGCACTGCAGTAGCACGCTGCCGGTGCTCGCCGCGGCGTGCCAAGAGAATCTACTTGCCGCTCAGTAGCACGACGAACGGGTTGATGTCGTCGAAGTCCACCAGGCCGTCGCCGTTGGCATCGCCATTGGCGAGCGGGCAGCCCGGGAAGTTGACCGCGTATTGCGCCGGGTCACTTATCGCCAGCACGAAGGGATTGATGTCGTCGAAATCCACGGTCCCGTCGCAATTGAGGTCGCCCGCGAGTGTCATGTAGAACTGTGCGACGGCGGAACCGCCCGCGAGGCCGTCTCCGCTCGGCAGGGGGTTCGGTCCGTCGGGTTTGACGAGTTCGCCGTCGAGCGCATGCTGTGATGCCTGATCGACAATCGCGTCGGCGACGGTCAGGGTGTAGGTATCCGTGGCGAGCGGCGCCACGGGCGTCAACGTCGCCGCATAGCGGGCCGAATTGTACGCATAGGTCACGGAAACCGGACCGCCGCGCGCGCCGACGAGCGCGAAGTTGCTCGCCTGCGCGGTGACGGGCTTGTGGAAGACGACTTCCAACGACGAAACGCCCGCCGCCGGCAACGTGGCGCTGGGGGCCGGGCTCATCGTCACGATCTTCGGCGGGCCTTCCACAAACGAGGTGGTCGTCCGCGTGCCCCAGAGAATCCAGGGCTTGGGGTCGAAGGTCACGGCGCTGACCGAGCCGCTGGCGACGGGGAAGAGCAGATGTTCGGCGCCGGCATCGTTCCAGACCACGTACGTGTTGATGGCATCGCCGGCCTGTGTGGCTTGGATGTCGACGGGCATAGTGAACGGTGTGCCACCCTGAGTCTGCTGAACGTACAGCTCGACATAGCGCTGCCCGTCAAGCACGATCTGGCGCCAGGCATAGCGGTAGTTGGGCGCGCCGCCCCCGTAGATCCACTCATTGAAATACCAGGCGAGATCGCGGCCTGCGACGGACTCGCAGACGGCGCGGAATTCGTCGGTGGTCGCCGCCGCACCCTGATAAGCGGCGCGATAGTCCGCCAGAATCTGGTAGAACGCCGTGTCCCCGACGACGTGCCGCAGCATGTGTAGGGCCCAGCCCGCCTTCAGATAGGTGAGGTTGTAGTCGAAGATGCGATTCACGTCGGAGATGTCGTAGCAGTAGACCGTGCCGCTCGTGTTCGACGGCCGACGGTTGGCCATGGCCTGGTGCAGCGCCGGCTCACCGGTGCTACCGGGCTTGTTTTCATACCAGAGCGCTTCGCAGTAGTCAGCGAAGCCCTCGTTGAGCCAGATGTCATGCCAGGTGGCGCAGGTTACATCATCACCCCACCATTGGTGCGCGAGCTCGTGGACGTAGCCGGATTCCCAGCCGAAATAGGGGCCGATGCTGGTCAGCGTCTGGTGTTCCATGCCGCCACCCCAGCCGAACTCGGCCATGCCGTACTTCTCGTTGACGAACGGGTAGACGCCGAACAGGTCGCTATAAGTTGTCAGCGCGGTGTGGACGATCAGCCAGTCCTGCTGGTGGGCAGGAGTGTCGTCTTCGGGATAGATGAAGAACTGGAGCGGCATGCTGTAATTGCCGTAGTTCCACGTCGTGCCGAACTGGTGATAGTTCGTGGCGGCGATGGAGTACAGATAGTCGGCTGCCGGATACGAGGATTGCCAGCGATAGCGCAGCTTGTTGAAGCCGATCTGATCCACACCCTGCAGGAGCCCGTTGGAGCCGACGACCATGGTGTTCGGCACCGTAAACCACAGATCGGCCGTGGTCTTGTCGGTCAGGTCGTCCTTGGCGGGCCACCAGGTGTGGGCGAACCAGGGTTCGCTGAGCGTGAACACCTCAGGAGCGCCGTTGCGCGTGCGGAAGGTGATCCCGCCGAACCCCCCGCCGTTGGGGTTGCCGCTGTATCCAACGTACAGCTCAAATACTTCGTCGGTGTTGTATGTGCGATCCAGCGTGACGTGGATATTGGCGCTGTCCAGATGCGTCCACGTGACCGGCGTGCCGCCGATGGTCATCGCGCCGATCGTGAAGATGTCCTGCAACCGGATGTCGAAAGTGGTCAGGTTGTCGACGGTGCTGCGGACGGTCATGGTATTGGACCCGCCGACCCATGCGGCGGACGGGCTGAGTTCGATGTTTAACTGGTAGTGCTGAACGTCCGTGTCAGCGGAGCGTTCGAGTCGCGGTGCGGGTATGCCCGCCGGTCCATACCACGCGCTCATCAACCGCATCGCGGCCGCCTTGCCCTGCGCGCACACGTTGCCCGCGTCGGGTTGCTCTTGGGCGTGTGTCACGTTCGAGAAAAGAAACAGTCCGCCCGCTACCGCCAGCCAAATGCGCATCGCAAAACTCCCAGCGTCAAAAATCGGTCGGTCAGAAAGGCCGCAGGACTCCGTCACTACCAGTATACTACGGGGGGCAAGCAATCCGGCCCGCAAACTGGCCGGATTGCGGCCGCGTGCGGCGAACGTCCGGTCCGATCCGCACGTGCGAACCCTGGATGCTCGGCAGATGTGCCACTCCTGCTACGAGCGGCGCGCTGCGAGTGTGGATGATACCCGAGAATCCAGTCAATGCCGTATAACCCATTGACCCGCTTAGACGCGAGCGCTAGAATTCACTGTTGGCAGGCGAGAGAGCCCCATCACAGTCTTCGTGCGGCCCCGTGTTCACGTCCAAATGACGCAACTTCTTTGAATAGGAGCACTTACAATGCGCTGCCGATTCGGTCTTAGTCTGGGTCTGGTGCTGGCGAGCGGATCGTTTGGCTGGTGTTCTGACCGTGCGGACGAAGCACGGAACATGCTGCGCGCGGCATTTCCGGACGTTCAGTTCTACACTGAGGGGCCGCAGCTCGCGCAAGTGTACGGGACGGACCTGGGGTACGGCTCGTCAGCGGAAGAGGCGGCCGACAATTTCATACAGACTTTTTCCGGGGTTTTTGGGGTCGCGCCGGACGAGCTGCAACCCGGTAACGCGGTCAACGACGGTCTGTACACCCTCCCGCTGATGTATGACGACAACACGGGGATGTACAATTTCACCGCGCTTTATTACCGGCAGTATAAGGACGGACTGCCGGTTTATGGCGCCGACCTGCGCCTGCTGGTGCGGAACGAGCCGGGCTATCCGCTCGTGCTGGCGAACTCCGGGCTGCGCGACCTGGGTGCTTACAGCGCGCCGGCTGGTGCCGCGATGAGCGTGGCGGAAGGGGCGGC
>JAGVEP010000357.1 GCA_020058145.1 Phycisphaerae bacterium
ACGCGCGGGCAACCGACACGCTCCGTCGCCAGCACCACCAGAACCCCGGCAGCCGCAGCGGGTGCAGCGTGAACGGTCGCACCGGCTGCTCGACTTGCTCGAACCCGGTTGGCCCCACAAGCTCGCGGTCGAGCTGCCGCTGGGTTGTCAAGAACGTGATGTGTGCTGCGGGGTCCGATCGTCGCACGGCGTGTGCGACCGCGAGGCCGGGAAACAGGTGTCCGCCCGTGCCGCCGCCGGCGAAGACGTATTGGGCGGTGCTCATCGGGCGGATGATAGCGTGGGAACGTGGGAACGGCGCGCTTACTGCCGACGGGCAAGCACGAACTCCGCCAGCGTTTCCAGGCTGTCGCGCGCGGGCGAGGGCGGCAGGGTTACGAGGGCCTCCCGCGCGGACGTGATGTACTCCTGGGCGGAGGTGCGGGCATACGTCAGGCTCGGAGAATTGCGGAGCAGACCGGCGATTTCGCGATAGCGCTGCGAATCGTCGCCGCGCAGCAGAGTCAGCAGGCGTTCACGCTCCGCCGGGGCCACTGTGCTGAGATAGTGGATCGCCGGCAAAGTCAGTTCGCGCTCGCACACGTCGCGGCCGAGCGACTTGCCCACTTCGGACTCGTCGCCGGTCAGATCGAGCAAGTCGTCGATGATCTGGAACGCCATGCCCAAACCGCGACCGTAGGTGCGCAGGCGCTCGATCGCGGCGTCATTCGCGCCCGCATAGCGGGCCCCCAGGTGGCAACACGCCTCGACGAGCACCGCAGTCTTGCGGTGGATGATGTCGAGGTACTCCGCCTCCGTCAGCTCGTAGCAGCCGCGCCGCGCGACCTGCATCATCTCGCCTTCGCAGACCGTGGCCGCGGTCTGACCCACGAGTCGAGCCGCGAACTGTGAATCCAGTCCGCTGCACAGATGGAAAGCGTGGCTGTACAGAAAATCCCCCATGAGCACGGCCTGCTCGTGGCCCCACAGGCGATTGACCGTCGCCGCCCGCCGGCGGATGTCGGCCTCGTCGAGCACGTCGTCGTGTACGAGCGTCGCAATATGTACCAGTTCGACCACGGCGGCCAGGACACGGTGCTCCGGGCGAAGCTCACCAGCCGCCTTGGCGCTCAGCAGGAGCAAAGCCGGGCGCAGCAATTTGCCGTGAAACTGCCCGACGTGCCGGCACAGATCGCTGATGAAACCCTGGTCGCTGATCAACTCGTCGGCGAACAGGCGTTGACTGAGCACCAGTTCGTCGGCGATCGGAGCGTAGAGGTCCGCCAAACGTATCGTAGTCGCCGGTCCAGCGCCGCGCACCTGCGATACTCCGGATGATGACTTGCCCGTTTGCACACCCGAGTCTTGCGAGTCGGCGTGCGAATGTCCACCCGATGCTGAATGTTTCATAAAGATTGAAAGATGAAGGCACGGAGGCACGCAGGGACGCAGGGACGGAGGGACGGAGGGACGGAGGGACGGAGGGACGGAGGGACGGAGGGGGCTACGGCCGTGCCGGTCGTGAGGCAGGATTCGATCAGGCGTCTTGTGAAGTCCGGGGGCGGTACAGCAACGCCACCCGCCCGATACGCCGGACCAGCTCGCAGGGCACACGCGCCGCGAGCTCGACGGCCGCCACGTCGCATTCGTCGCCGGTGTCGGCGTGGATGCGCGCCTTGACCAACTCGTGATGCGCGAAGCACGCGCGCACCTGCGCGACCGCGGCATCCGTCAAGTTGCCGGCCGATACGGTAACTACCGGCTGAAGCGCATGACTGGCCGCGAGCATTGTCCGTCGCTCGTGAGCGGTTAACCGCACATGGCACCTCGACGGGGCGGAACCACAACGTACTGTACACACCGGAGGTTCCGGCTACCATAGGTGCCGCATCGGCCTCGGAGAACACCAGGAACAGGATTGCCATGCACGTGGAGAGCTCGTCTGATACCCAACACACGCCGACCTTGTTCGATCCGCTCCCGGCCCGCGCTATTCCTGTGACGACGGTCCGTCAGCCGGTGTGGAGTGCCGGAAGCGACACAGCAACTAAGCCGCGGAGCGAAAAAGCGGCCAAGCGGCGAGGCGAGGAAAGAGACGAAGGGGCACCAGAGCGTCCTGTCCGCAGCACCGCGAAACGCGTGCGGGCGGTGACTGCCGAGACGCTCGCGACACAGCAGCGCGACATCTCGGTCTCGGAGTTCTTCGCCAAGAACCGCCACCTGCTCGGCTTTGACAACAAACGTAAAGCGCTGCTGACGACCGTCAAAGAGGCCGTCGACAACAGCCTCGACGCCTGCGAAGAAGCCGGCCTCCTGCCCGAGCTACACGTCACGATTGACCAGCTCGCCGAGGAACGCTTCCGCGTCACCGTTCGCGACAATGGTCCCGGCATCGTCCGCCAGCAGATTCCCAACATCTTCGGCAAGCTGCTGTACGGCTCGAAGTTCCATCGGCTCAAGATGGCCCGTGGACAGCAGGGCATCGGCATTTCGGCCGCCGGAATGTACGGCCTGATCACGACCGGCAAGAGCGTACACATCACCTCGCGCACCAGCCCGAAGAAGGAGGCCCACCACTTCCAGATTCAGATGGATACGTCCAAAAACAAGCCCGACGTGGTTCTGGAAGACACGGCCGAGGTCCCGTGGCAGCAAGGCACCGAAGTCAGCATCGAGCTGGTCGCGACGTACACCAAGGGCCGCCAATCGGTCGACGAGTACATCGAGCAGACGGCGATCGCGAACCCCCATGCGCTCATCGTCTACACCGCCCCCACGCTCGAACGCCGCGAGTTTCCACGCGGCACCGCGGAGTTGCCGCCGCCGACCCGCGAGATCAAGCCGCACCCGCACGGGATCGAGTTGGGCGTGCTGATGAAGATGCTGAAGGACGCCAAGGGCGTGAAGCTCGCGGGCTTTCTCCAGCGCGAATTCTGCCGTGTGTCCAGCGATGGCGCGACGGCGATTTGCGAGCGGGCGGGGCTTAGCCCCAAGGGGCCCCCCAACCAGATCGGCACGCACGACGTCGAGCGGCTGTACGAGGCCATGCAAAACGTCAAGTTCATGGCCCCGCCGACCGACTGTCTCGCGCCCATCGGCGTTCGCAATCTGCTGGCCGGGCTGCTCAAAGAGGTCAAGGCCGAATTCTTCACCGCCACCACGCGCGACCCCGCCGTCTACCGCGGCAATCCATTCCAGATCGAGGTCGCGCTGGCCTACGGCGGGAATTTGGCTGGGGACCAACCCGTTCGGGTGATCCGCTTTGCCAACCGCGTGCCGCTGCTCTACCAGCAGTCGGCGTGTGCGGCGTTTAAGAGCGTCTTGGACGTGGACTGGCGGAATTACACGCTTTCACAACCGTCGGGGAGCCTGCCGGTCGGGCCGCTGGTCGTCATGATCCACATGGCGAGCGTGTGGGTGCCGTTCACCAGCGAAAGCAAAGAGGCCGTCGCGGATTACGACGAAATCCGCAAGGAGATGAAGCTCTCGTTGCAGGAATGCGGGCGGAAGCTGGCGGCGTACGTCCGCCGGCGTCGCCGGCAGCGGCTTGAATCGCAGCGGCGGGACATTTTCAGCCGGTACATACCCGACGTCGCCGCCGCCCTGGCCGCGCTCGGCGGCGGGAGCGAGGATCGGCTGCTGCATGATCTTCAGGCGATTGCCAAACGCCGAACGGCGGACGCGGATGTCGTACTCGACGAGGACGGCAAGCCCGTCGCCAAGGCGGCGGAAGAGGAAACCGACGAGCTCACCGGCGACCAGAGCACGGTGATTCGGCCGGAAAACGAGGCGGCGCTGCCGGTGGAGGGGCTGTTTGAAGAGAACGGCAACGGCGGTGAGGCCGTCCGCAGGCGCCGCAGGGGCCGATAGCACGCCACGGTTCAGAACACGAAGCGCCAGCGAGTATCGATCAGAACACGAAGCGCCAGCGAGTGAAGAGTCTGTCAGCACTCGCTTGCGCTTCTGAAGCTGAAGCTGACGCTGGCGACGAAGCCGGTGCCGTCGTGGGTCGCGGTGCGAATTCCAGCCCCGTGACGCGCCATTCGTTATCCTTGCCGCGGCGGCAGAAAACGCGCACGATGGCGCTGTCGTCGCGCCCGCGGGCAGGCACGTCGATCGCCGCCTCACGGGTCGCTGGACCTGTGGGATGCACCTGGATCTGATCGAGGCCCAACCCGTCAGCATAGTAGGCCAGCGTGGCCGCCCAACTGGTGACCAGGGTGTCCAACACCTGCGCACGTTCCTTTTCGCTGACGCCGCCGGGCCGGTGGAGACGCGCTACGACGTCGTCGGTTGCGACGAGCTTGTCGAGCGTCAACTCGCGCAGCTTCGCGACTGCCGCCCGGTCGTTGCGGGCCGCGGCCTGGAGCTGCACGCGGAGCAGGCCGAGCAGGCTGCGCGTCGCGTCTTCGGGTGTCACGGTCGAGATCGGCAGTGCGGCCGGAGTGGAGGTCGGCAGCGGAGCGACGCGCTCGCAGGCACCAGAAAAGCTGAGCAGTACGAGCGCGCCCACCATGCGGCCACGGGAACGGCGACGCGCCGTCGACTCCGCTCCCTTACGGTCGCGGCTCTGACTAGGGTCGCGGCTCTGAGCATCCCTCCGTGCCTTCGTGCCTCCGTGCCTCCGTGCCTCTCCCCCCTCCGCTCCCTTACGGTCGCGGCTCTGATGGGCGTCTGTCATCTGTGGAGCAATCATCTGCGGCAGCTCTGCACGTCAGCCAATGGTGCCTGGTTCAAGTTTGGCGAACAGAATCTGCGGCTGGCCCAGCGCCGCACCGGTTTGCAATGCCGGCGGCGGCTCCCACCGGATGGGCGCTTCCGGCACGTTCAACATCTGCAACACGCGCCGCGCCGTGCCCGGCATGAATGGCCACGCCATGACCGCGAGATAGTGGATCGAGTGGATGCACGTCGCCAGGGCGGCGGCGCAATCCGGCAGGTCGTTCTTGCGCGACGTCCACGGGGCGCGGCTGTTAATGTACTCGTTGCACAGCCCGGCGAAGCCCATCAGCTCGTCAAGTCCCGCGCGGAACTTGTGTTCCTCCAGGCACGTCCCAACCTTCTCCAGCGCCGCGCCGGCCCGCACCAGGTGCTGCCGGTCGGCGTCGGTCTGGGCCGCGGTGTCCGGCACTTTGCCGTCAAAGAAGCGGACGGCAAACGAAAGCGCGCGATTGACGAAGTTGCCGAGCGTATTCGCCAACTCGTTGTCGTTGCGCGCTATGAACTCCTCGGGGTCAAACGCGGTGCGCGCACTCTCGGGGGCGGCGCGCGTCAGGTAGTACCGCAGCCGATCAGCATCGAGCCCCTGCTTAAGAAACTCCTCGACCCACACCGGTGCGTCGGGCGCCGTGCTGCTCTTGCTGATCTTCTGCGTCTCGCCGGCCACCCTGTGATTCATGAAGTTGTTGGCGACCACGACGTGCGGCAGTTGATATTGCCCGTCCGCCATGAGCATCGCCGGCCAGATGAGCGCGTGAAAGACCGTGTTATCCTCGCCGATGAAATGGACGATGGCGGTGTCGGGGTCTGCCCACCATTTCTCGTAGCCCCGCCAGTCGCCCTCGTGTGCCGCGCACCAGGCCGCGGTGAATGAAATATAGCCGATCGGTGCGTCGAACCAGACGTAGAGCACTTTGCCGTGGGCATCGGGATCGTCGAGCGGCACTGGGATGCCCCACGCAATGTCGCGTGTCATGGAGCGCTCGGGCAGCCCCTGCTTGATTTGCCCGAGCGCAAAATTGAGCACGTGCGGCCGCCATTGACCCTGCTTTTTCTCCAGCCACTCTTGCAGCGGCTTTTGAAAATCGCTCAGCCGCAGGTACCAGTGCGTCGTTTCGCGCACTTCCGCCGGCTGCCCGCTGATCACGCTGATCGGGTTCTTCAGTAGCAGCGGCTCGATCATCTGGCCGCAGGCTTCGCATTGATCGCCGGTGGCGCGCTCGAAGCCGCAATGGTGACACGTGCCGCGGACGAAGCGGTCCGGCAGAAAGCGGTCGGCCTGACGATCGAAGAGCTGCTTGGTGCGCCGTTTGGTGAAATAGCCCTTCTCATGAATCCGCCGGAAGAAGTTTTGGCTGAACTGCTCGTGCAGCTTGACGAAATCCGGGTGGTGCGTGCCGCCGTAGGTGTCGAATTCGATGCGCAGTCCGGCGAAATCACGGACCTGGGAGTCATGGAAGTGGTCGCAGATTTTCTCGGGGGTCGTTTTTTCCTGGAGCGCCGAGATTTCGATCGCGACGCCGTTGTCGTCGCTGCCGCAAATGAAACGCACCTCGTGACCGCGGGCGCGGAGGTAGCGCACGTAGGTATCGGCGGGCAGGTAGGCACCCGCGATGTGCCCGACGTGCAGGCGGTTATTCGAATAGGGCAGCGCGGCCGTCACCAGGTACCGCTTGGGCATAGGTCGCAGCTCCGAACGGGTCTTCGAGGCGGTGGATGGTATGCGAGATGCCCGACCCCTTCCAGGGGAAGCGACAGGACGACACTGGTAAGGTCTGGGCTTGGTGAGGCAGATCGGCAGCGGCCAGCCGGTTTTGGCGAAATTTTGTTAACCTGCTACCAGCTCGCAGGCTTATCGATAAGGCCACCCCGACCATCTGGAATCTGGGCCGGAAACTGAGACACCCTCAGAAGCTCTTGCGGGAACGTTCGGTCCCTATCGGCTGCATTGCGCAGCTCGGTCGCGGCGCCTCGGACGCGGTCTCGTCATGGCACGTATACCACCACGCGTTTCTCGGGGCAGTGTGACTTTAGGACTCGCGCAGAAATAACTTGCTCGAATTCCGAACGCGCGCCCTTGCGTGGCTTGCCTCTTCGCGGACTCTTCGTTCACGTTATTTGTGCGTGAC